>NZ_JBFTQY010000068.1:0-33890 GCF_056399245.1 Rhizobium sp. 01N447_2 | reverse complement strand
ATGAAGGAGGTGATGACGCGGCGTTTCTCGCGGCTGATCAAGGAGGAAGGCATTCCTGACCGGACGGTGCAGGCGGCCACACCCGACGCTGCCGACATGCCCTTCCCCACCTGGCCCGATGTGATCCTCATCGACGGCGGCCAGGGGCAGATGACGGCGGTGCGCGCCATCCTTACCGAACTCGGCATCACCGACAGCGTGATGGCGATCGGCATCGCCAAGGGTGTCGACCGCGAGGCCGGGCGCGAGCGCTTCTTCCCGCCGGGCCGCGAGAGCTTCACGCTGCCGCCGCGCGATCCGGTGCTTTACTTCGTCCAGCGCATGCGCGACGAGGCGCATCGTTTCGCGATCGGCTCGCACCGGGCGCGGCGCAAGAAGGAAATGATCAAGAACCCGCTCGATGAGATCGGCGGCATCGGCCCATCGCGCAAACGCGCACTGCTCCAGCATTTCGGCACGGCGAAGGCGGTTTCGCGCGCCGCCCTGTCCGACCTGATGGCGGTGGAAGGCATATCGGAAGCCGTCGCCAAGCAGGTCTATAACCATTTCCACGACGACGCCGCGAAATAACCGGCGTCCGTCGCAAATTCCACGCAAAGGCGGTGAAAAGACAGAAAGAATGTTGACGGTCCGCGGCCAAAGCCGTCATCTACCGCATCGGCCCGAAAATCGGAATCGACTTTCGGAAAGCTCGATGCGGATATTCTAAAGTGTTACAGCGTCCTTTGCGCGCCTGAAAAGACGCGCGGCGCTTTAGCGGCGCATCAATTCAGAGAAACGATCCCATGGCATCGCGTGCGTACAGCATTCCCAATCTTCTGACCTACGGTCGTATCCTCGCCGTACCGCTGATCGTTCTCTGCTTCTTCATCGAGGGCAGGCTGTCGATCAGCAACACGGCGCGCTGGGTGGCGCTGTGGATCTTCGTCATCGCCTCGCTCACCGATTTCCTCGACGGCTATCTCGCGCGCATCTGGAACCAGACGTCGAATATCGGCCGCATGCTCGATCCGATCGCCGACAAGCTGCTGGTCGCTTCGATCCTTCTGCTGGTCGCGGCCGACCAGACGATCGCCGGCTGGTCGATCTGGGCGGCGATCACCATTCTCTGCCGCGAGATCCTGGTTTCGGGCTTGCGCGAATATCTGGCGGCGCTGAAGGTCAGCGTACCGGTGACGCGGATCGCCAAGTGGAAGACGACGCTGCAGCTCGTCGCCATCGCCTTCCTGCTCGCCGGCCCGGCCGGCGACGAGATTTTCCCCTATACGACACAGACGGGCATCGCACTGCTGTGGATCGCGGCGCTGCTGACGATCTATACCGGCTACGACTATTTCCGCGCCGGCGTGAAACATATCGTGGATGACGAGGAATGACGCGGCTTGTCTATTTCGCCTGGGTGCGCGAGCGCATCGGCAAGGGCGAGGAGGAGATCGACCTCCCCTCCTCCGTCGTCACCGTTGCCGATCTCCTGAATCATTTGAAGACGCTGGGCGAAGAATATGAGACCGCACTTCAATATCCCGACGTGATCCGCGTGGCGCTCGACATGGAGCATGTCGAGCACGACGAGCCGATATCCGGCGCCCGGGAGATCGGGATATTTCCGCCGATGACGGGTGGGTGACTGGGATGAGATCGGATGCGGCATATTCCCCTCCCTTCTCCCCTCGGGGAGAAGGTGCCCGAAGGGCGGATGAGGGGGCCGCGGCCGCAGGTACTGCCCTTCGCTTGAGCTCAGTGCGTTCGCGGCTTTCGCCGCGCACCCTCCTCATCTGTCCTTCGGACATCTTCTCCCCGCTGGGGAGAAGGGGGAGGCTGTCGTGACCGCCACCCCCACCATCCGCGTCCAGCATGAGGACTTCGACCTGCAGGCCGAGGTCGATCTGCTCTCCAAGGGCAAATCCGGCATTGGCGCCGTTGTCACCTTTTCCGGCCTCTGCCGCGATGAAGGCGGCACGCTGGCGGCCCTCGAACTCGAACATTATCCCGGCATGGCCGAAGCGGAGATGCTGCGCATCGGCGATCTTGCCATCGCGCGTTTCGGACTTCTCGGCCTCACCGCCATCCACCGCTACGGAAAGATCGCAGCCGGCGAGAATATCGTGCTCGTCGTCGCAGCCGCACCGCACCGGCAGGCGGCGTTCGACGGCGCCAATTTTGTCATGGATTTCCTGAAGACTGCGGCCCCCTTCTGGAAGAAGGAGCACGCCAGGGATGGCGCCAGCGGCGATTGGGTCTCAGCGAAAGACGCCGACGACGCGGCGCGCGACAAGTGGAAATAAGTTAGAGAATAACACGCTCCCGGCGGCTCATCACCAAGAGCAGGACGAGCAGCGAAAARATGACCAGATCCCGCCAGACGAAGGGGCCATAGGCGCCCCACATGGTTTCGACGACGGCAAGCCCGGCAGCGCCGCCTGCCGAGCGCAGCGGATCGGAGTAGCCGCCGACGGCTGCGATCAACAGCACCTTCAGTCCGAACATCAGGCCGGCGCCGAAATCCATCGAGCCGTAATAGAAGGTGGCGAGGATGCCGCAGATCGTGGCGACGAGGGCGGCTGCCGCATAGGCGACGAGAAAGACGCGATCGGCGCTCGTGCCACAGAGTTCGGCCGCCAGCGGGTCATCGGTAACGGCGCGCCAGACGCGGCCCCAGGCCGTGCGTCTGAGGATCAGCGTGCCCACAGCGACAATGGCAGACATCAGTACCGTGTTGATCAGCTGGATATGGGTGAGCGTCACTTTGAACAGCCCGTCGCTCCAGAAGACGACTGTGTCGTTCAGGAACGGCGGCAGCCAGATAGAGCGGGTATTGGCGGCAAGCCGGGCGGTCTCCATCAGTACGATCATGATGCCGAGGGCAGCGACGATGACCGTATTCGGCGATTTGTTGACCAGCGGCAGCATGATCGAGCGGCCGATCCATAGGCCCGCCGCCAGCGAATAGACGATGGAAGCACAGGCGCCGACGGCAAGGGCGGCCGGCAGCACCAGCCAAAACCTGACATAGGCGAGTTCGGTGAAGAGCAGCAGGATCTGGCCCGCAAAGGCAAAGATCGCCCCATAGGTGATGTCGGCCCGCTTCGTCACGCCGAAGGCGACGGCATAACCGAAGGCAAGCGCGGCATAGAGGGCGGCAAGCGGAACCGCATTCGCCAGCTGCTGCAGAAGATAGGCCATTCCGAACACTCCGCGTCATCAAAATTATAACTAGTAAAACCTATTTCACCAGTTATAATTTCATCATGAGCTTTTCCTGGACCCCTCACCGCTTTGCCGGCGGCGCGCTGGCGCTCGATGTCGTCAACAGCGTCGTTCTGCGCCACGATGCAACGCGGCGGATCGACCGCTTCGCGGTCAGGGATCAAATGCAGAGCTTTCCACGCGCCGCCGCCGAATTCTGCGCCGAGCGCGCCCTCTTCGGCGATATCGCGCCGGTGGCGGCGGAAAACGAAGCGGATTTCATCGCACTGCGGGAAGCGATCGACCTCTATTTCCGCAAGCGTATACTGAATGGCGGCGACGACCAATTGCTGGCCAGGCTGCTGCAAGCGCTGGCGAAGGCGTTGCGCGACGCAAGCCCCGGCAGCCTGGCCGCGGCGACCGCCCATTCGGCACTGCGGCTGATCGCCATGCCCGATCCGGAACGCATGAAGATCTGCGGCAATTGCGGCTGGCTGTTCATCGACCGCAGCAAGAACAGGAGCCGGGCCTGGTGCGACATGGCGGTGTGCGGCAACCGCACCAAGGCGAACCGTCACTATCGCCTCAAGAAGGAGGAGACGCCATGAGAAACTATTGGATCGTGATGGCGGCGGCGGCCGCCCTTCTGCTTTCCGCCTGCCAGCGCCAGGCTGAAAACCTGGTCGAGGTCACCGGCCATCTCTTCGTCTTCAACTATCGGGTGGCGAGCGCCACCTATCTGCTGACGCTGAAGAAGACCGGGCCTATCCCCGATGGTTCGGTCATCATCGCCGAATTCGAAAATCCGCAGGGGGGCGATCCGCTGGTGCTGAACCAGAAGATCTACCCGATCGACGACAAGATCGCGCTGCAGAGCGAAAAACTGCACTGTGTGCGCAAGGACCGTCCCTATTCCGTGAGTGTCCGGCTGGTCGACAAGGATGGCAAGGTGCTGCAGGAATTGAAGACGCAGTTCCGGTCCGACCTCGACCAGACCGTCCTGCCGAGCAAACCGCTCGTCCTCGGCGCGCTTTATGACAAGAACCCGGAGGTCTTCAAGCCTGACGGCAGCGTCGATTTCTCGAATACCGACAAATGCCCGGCATAGAGAAATGCATAGAAAAAGCCGGGGCGTGGCCCCGGCTTTCGAGAGTCAATTCAAGGCATTGCCGGCGAATGCCTCAGCCGACGATTTCGGTATCGGAGAACCAGTACTTGATTTCCTGGGCAGCCGTTTCCGGAGCATCCGAGCCGTGAACGGAATTTTCGCCGATCGACAGAGCATGAACCTTGCGGATCGTGCCTTCGTCAGCGTTTGCCGGGTTGGTGGCGCCCATGATCTCGCGGTTCTTGAGGATCGCGCCTTCGCCTTCCAGCACCTGGACGATGGTCGGGCCGGAGGTCATGCCTTCGACCAGCTCGCCGAAGAAGGGGCGGTCCTTGTGAACGGCGTAGAAGCCTTCGGCTTCGCGACGGCTCATCCAGACGCGCTTGGAAGCGACGACACGCAGGCCGGCATCTTCGAGCATCTTGGTGATGGCGCCCGTCAGGTTGCGCTTGGTTGCATCCGGCTTGATCATCGAGAAGGTGCGTTCAATCGCCATAGTCAAATCCTCTGTTTTCTCGGGAAAAGTGGGCGGTCTTTACCCGCCCCAACGCCCGAAAACAAGAGGTCGGCGGCAATTTCACGCCGCTGTCACAGTCCTGCCGCGGCTTTGGTGGAGATCGAGGCAGCGTTCGAACCAGGCCATGACGGGATCGTCAGCGGCTAGCATGGCGAGACCGGCGGAGACACGCAGCCATTGCAGCGCGCCGAAGACGATATAGTCGGCAAAGAGCGGTGTCTGGCCGCCGATGAAGGGTTGGAATTTCAGCATGTGCCGAAGCGGCTCCAGCTTGGCACCGAAGGCGGCCTTCTCCACCTCGCTATCGGCGGCAACCACCTCCAACGGCTTGCCGAGCCGAGTCTCCCGGCTTTCGCGGAAATAGGCCTTGTCTCCCTCGTCGAGGTTCGCATGGATGTCGAGAAGGGCGATGCGCATGATCGCCGGATGGATGATCATCTGCGAATAGCCTTCCACCATCCGCGACAACGCCTTGCCGCCCTCGCCGTTGAACAGTGACGGCCGCTCGGGATAGGCCTCCTCCAGATAGAGGGCGATGTCGAAACTGTCGGAGACCAGCCGGCCATTGTCGTCGAGAACCGGCACGATCGACGAGACGCCGCCACCGATCGCGCGGATGCGGGCATAGGTCGTCGGAATCTCCTCGAAATCGAGGCCCTTATGCGCCAGCGCCATCACCGCCTTCCAGCAATGGGGCGAAAAGAAGCGCCGCTCGTCGGCGCCGCAGAGGGAATAGAGGGCTCTGGTCATGACAGTCCTTTCGAGATCGCAGCTCTATCCATTCCACGACAGAAAGCGGCTGCGATCAAATCAGGAAATTTCATGGCGTCATCACTCGGCTTTCTAGGGAAACCGGCTAGACTGCCGATACGATACGGGAGGGGACAGGATGCTCAGACATTACAGGATGTTCGCCGCCTATAATCGCTGGGCCAACACGCAAGTCTATGCGGCTGCGGCCGAACTCAGCGATGCAGAATTCCGCAGCGACCACGGCGCTTTTTTCGGTTCGCTGCATCGCACGCTCAATCATCTGATCGTCGCCGACCGGATATGGATGAAGCGCTTCACCGGCACCGGCGAAGCGCCGGGGACACTCGATGCCGTGCTCTTCGAAGATCTGGATGCGCTTGCCGCCGCACGCAAAATCGAGGACGAGCGTATCATTGCCTGGACGGGCATGCTGGACGAGAAAACCCTCGCCGCCGACTTCACCTATGTGCCGGTGACGCAGCCGATCAAGATCACCCAGCCGCTGGCTCCGGCGCTCGCGCATCTCTTCAACCACCAGACCCATCATCGCGGCCAATGCCACATGACGCTGACGGCGCTCGGCAAGCCGAGCCTCATGCTTGATCTCATCTACTTCCTGCGCAGCGAGGGCCGCGAGTGGATGTGAGGCCCGATCTAAATAAAAAAGTGAGAACACAAGAACCCGACGAGCACTAACGTTACCGCAAGCTAGGTTCACGCGCATAGCGCGACGAGGCCGATGATCATCGTAAGCCTATGCCCTAAGCGATCTAAGACGCCTTTGGGTAGATATACTTCGCAGCGGCTGCCCAAGTGTCCTTTCCGTTCTCGTTACCCTTATCAACTCCCTGTTTCCACATTGTCGCAGCTGCAATAGACTGCACGACATATAGTTTTGCGAACATCGCGGGAGAGATAAATGGCAACAGAAAATTCCGGAACTAAACACCTAGCGCTGTTGATTGATGGCGACAACGCTTCGCCAAAGATCGTCCGCGGCCTCATGGCTGAGATTGCCAACTACGGAACCGCTAGCGTCAAACGCATCTACGGTGACTGGACCGCTCCCAACCTAAAGGGCTGGAAGGAATGCCTGCTCGAACATTCCATCCAGCCAATTCAGCAATTCGCCTATACGACTGGGAAGAACGCGACCGATGGCGCAATGATCATCGACGCCATGGACTTGTTGTATACTGGTCGTTTCGCGGGATTCTGTATTATCTCCAGTGACAGCGATTTTGCGCGGCTGGCGGCGAGAATCCGGGAACAAGCTGTTACCGTCTATGGGTTCGGTGAGCGGAAGACTCCTCGCCCCTTCATCACCGCCTGTGACAAGTTCGTCTATTTCGATGTGCTCAATGCTCCGGCTGCGGAGGTCGAAGAAGCAACGGCTCCCGCCCAAAACCCAGTCCAGGCCAAACCTGCCGCCGCCAAGGCGACGTCTAAAAAGGCGGGCTTGAACAAAACGGCACGAGACATGCTGACCAAAGCGATTATCGCAACTGCTGATGAAGACGGTCGAGCCAATCTGGCGCAAGTGGGAGGGCATCTGGCGAAGCAAGCGCCCGACTTTGATGCACGCAACTACGGCTTCCCCAGGCTAAGCGATCTCGTGAGGTCGTTCGGTATCGTCGATGTCGAGYGAGCACCAGACAACCCGAAAATAATACTAGTTCGCCTCAAGAAGGCTTAAGCTGGCAATACGAAATGTGAGACGAGGATGACCCGCGAGCCGATCGGACATTGCTCCCAACCTTAACAGAGACTGATTTCCGTGTGTTCCGAGAGTCCAGCCTGGCAGCGTTGCTCGTCTTGCAACCAGCTATCACCAGGGCCCCTTTTCAAGCCTTTTGGGGCCGGGAGATCAAAATACTCTGTTGCCATTCGATGTTGCGCGAAAAGCCATTCGATTTTGCACGCTACAGGGTGTGAGGCCTTCGCCCTCAACACGGCATTAACCGCCTTTGCCGGTTCCACCGCCGATCCAGGGCTTCCCCGTTGAAAATTCAGCCTCTCTTAAAAGCTTGCGGGCATAGCGTGATGTGAGAGATGAGGCCGAGCCGCGAGGGATCGTCATGCAGAATGCAAGCGCAAACGCACTGGTGCCGCGCGAGGCGGCGCGCCCGGCGCCGATGGCGGATATTCAGAAGATCGCCCAGCACATGGCGCGCCTGAACGTCGCCGCACTGCCGCGCAATTACGAACTCTTTCACGAGGCAATCATCGGGCTGAATGCCGGCCTTGCGCAGGATATCGCAGCACTTGGACCACAGCCGCAACAGCCGATGCTCGACGAGCTCGGCTTGAAATATCGCCTCGTCGGCCATTGCGGGCTGGCAGGCGAGACATCACGGAACGAGGCGAGCCGAATGCTGCGCGATGTGGCGGAAAGGCTTGCCGAAGGGCTGAAGCACAAGAATACCTTTGCGCGCGCTTGCGGCGCTATCCTGAAATCCGTTTCCGGCCAGGACGACCAGAGCCTTGCCGCCTTCCTCAGCGAGGTCGATTACCTCACTGCATCGCTTTCGACCGTTCTTGCAGCCGAGATGGAAATCGGCGCGAAGCTGCAGGACGACATCAAGACGCTGGAAACGCTGGAGCGCGGCATTTCGGCGATGCAGTCAGCCGCCATCGCCGACAGGATCACCGGACTTCCGAACCGCATTGCGCTGAACCGGACGATCGCCGATCTCTACGAGCGGGAAGAAGGTGCCGCCGGCAGCGCGCTGATCATGGTCGATATCGACCATTTCACCGATCTCAACGACAAATATGGCACGCAGGCAGGCAACAAGCTCCTGAAGAAGCTCGCCGGACTCCTCCAAAAGTCGATCAAGAAAAACGATTTCATTGCCCGCACCGAGGGTGACGAATTCGCCCTCTTGTTTTCCAATGTCGGCATGCAGGATGCAATTGCTATCGCCGAGCGCCTGCGCGCCTCCGTCGAGGACAAYCTCGTCTTCGCGACATCCGACAAGACCGATCGCGGCAGGCTCACCATCTCGATCGGCGTGGCGCTCAGCACCGATGCTGCAACGCCAGGACAGTTGCAGGCGAATGCCCGCGTGGCGCTTCTCGCCGCGCAATCGAACCCTCGACTGCCGGTGCAGGCTTTCGGCCGCTGAAGCGGCGGACACGTGTTCTGGCCGCGGGACAAGCAAGCTTGCCAGCGCAAGCAAGCTTGTCGTGGGACAAGCAAGCTTGTCCCGGGGATAAGCGCTCTTGCCTTGGCGAGCGCTTTCGGCCAAAACGCCGGCCATGATCACGCTCACCGATATTTCCGCCCGCATCGCCGGGCGCCTGCTTCTCGACAATGCCAGCGTTTCGCTGCCTTCAGGCACGAAGGCCGGGCTCGTCGGGCGCAACGGCGCCGGCAAGTCCACGCTTTTTCGCGTCATCACCGGCGATCTCGGCTCGGAGAGCGGAACGGTGTCGATCCCGAAAGCCGCACGCATCGGCCAAGTGGCGCAGGAGGCGCCTGCGACCGAAGACGCGCTGATCGAGATCGTGCTTGCCGCGGACAAGGAACGCACGGCCCTTGTTGCCGAGGCGGAAACGGCGACCGATCCGCACCGCATCGCCGAAATCCAGATGCGCCTTGTCGATATCGACGCGCATTCGGCCGAAGCACGTGCGGCGAGCATTCTTGCGGGCCTCGGCTTCGACAAAGAGGCGCAGGCCCGCCCCGCCTCCTCCTTCTCCGGCGGCTGGCGCATGCGCGTCGCCCTCGCCGCCGTGCTGTTTTCGGAGCCGGATCTGCTTCTGCTCGACGAGCCGACCAATTATCTCGACCTCGAAGGCACGCTGTGGCTGGAAGACTATGTCAGGCGCTATCCGCACACCGTCATCATCATCAGCCACGATCGCGACCTCCTGAACAATGCGGTCAATGCGATCGTCCATCTCGACCAGAAGAAACTCACCTTCTATCGTGGCGGATATGACCAGTTCGAGCGGCAGAAGGCGGAAGCCGACGAGTTGCAGACGAAGGCCAAGGCCAAGAACGACGCGGCGCGCAAACATCTGCAGGGCTTCATCGACCGATTCAAGGCCAAGGCTTCCAAGGCCCGGCAGGCACAATCGCGCGTCAAGGCGCTCGAACGCATGGGAACGGTCGCCGCGGTGATCGAGGACCACGTTCAGCCGATCACTTTTCCCGAGCCGGAAAAGCAGCCGGCTTCGCCGATCGTCGCGATCCAGAGCGGTGCTGTCGGCTACGAGCCCGGCAATCCGATCCTGAAAAACCTCAATCTTCGCATCGACAATGACGACCGCATCGCCCTGCTCGGCTCGAACGGTAACGGCAAATCGACTTTCGCCAAATTCATCTCCGGCCGGCTCGCGCCGGAGAGCGGTGAAGTGAAGATCGCGCCGAGCCTGAAGATCGGTTTCTTCGCCCAGCACCAGCTCGACGACCTCATCCCCGAGCAATCGCCGGTGGAGCATGTGCGCCGGCTGATGCCCGGCGCGCCGGAAGCCAAGGTGCGCGCCCGCGTCGCCCAGATGGGGCTTGCAACCGAGAAGATGGCGACGGCCGCCAAGGATCTTTCCGGCGGCGAAAAAGCCCGCCTGCTGATGGGGCTTGCCGCTTTCAACGCGCCCAACCTGCTGATCCTCGACGAGCCGACCAACCATCTCGACATCGACAGCCGCCGCGCACTGATCGAGGCGCTGAACGACTACGAAGGCGCCGTCATCCTGATCTCGCACGATCGCCATCTGATCGAGGCGACGGTCGATCGGCTGTGGCTGGTCAATGGTGGCACGGTGACGACCTTCGAAGGCGATATGGACGAGTATCGCGACCTCATCGTCACATCCGGTAAAAAAAAAGAAGAAAAGCCGCAGCTGACTGAAGACGCGACGTCGAAGGCCGACCAGCGCAAGCTCAATGCCGAACGTCGCGCCTCGTTGACGCCGCTCAGGAAAAAGATCAACGAAATCGAATCCTTGACGGCGAAGCTGGAGAAACAGATTCAGGCGCTTGACTCGGAACTTGCGGATCCGGCCCTTTACGAGAAGACGCCCGCTAAAGCCGCCGAGAAGGCAAAGCAGCGCGGCGAAGCTGCGGCGAACCTGGCTGCCGCCGAGGAAGACTGGCTGATGCTGTCGGCCGAATACGAAGAAGCGATGGCGGGATAGCCACAGGTCTTAGAACAGGATGATTTTAGGCGGGATCGGCCTAAAATCTGAATCCTATTCTAAATTAAAGAGTTAGAGCATGATGTCGCCCGAAAACCGCTCACACTTTTCGGCATCATGCTCTAGCGAAAGCGTGGCGAAGTGCCGCGCATCAACGCAATTTCGGTCATTATCAACCGATCGTTAACCATAATCCGAAAGGTTGTCTCAACATTCGTTACCGATTTGTTGAGCCCTTTCCATGTATCGTTTTTTCGTTCTGTCCTGCATAGCCCTCACGGCCGCCCTCTCCGCCTGCAGCACCACCAGACAAGCCGCTCCCGATACCACGATCAAGACCTCCTCGGTGATCGCGCCCGAAGAGCGGAAACTTGCCTATGCCGGCGACGATGCGACGCCGCGCCTTGCCGGCCCGCACCATCTGGCCGGACGGACACTGGAGGTCTCCTCGCTCGCCGATCTCAAGCTACAGGGCAAGGAGGTGATCCTCAGCTTCGACGATGGCCCGATCCCCGGCCGGACCGACAAGGTGCTGGCAATCCTCGACCAATTCGGCGTCAAGGGCGCCTTCATGATGGTCGGCGAGATGGCCGAGATGCATCCGGCGCTCGCCCGCAAGGTCGCCCAGGACGGCAACACGATCGGCAGCCACACCTATGATCACGCCAACCTCGATTCACTGAGTTTCGACGCGGCGATGGCCGAGGTGATCAAGGGCGAATTGGCGGTGACCAAGGCGACCGGAACCGATGTCTCCTTCTTCCGCTTCCCCTATCTTGCCGAGAGCCACAGGCTGCGCGCCGCGGTCGCCATGCGCGACATGGTGGTCATGGATGTCGATATCGACAGCAAGGACTACTTCACCACGACGCCGGTCTCCATAACGCAGCGGACGATGAACCTCTTGCACAAGCGCGGCCGCGGCATCATCCTGATGCATGACATCCACAAACGCACGGCGACGATGCTGCCGACCCTGCTCTCGAAACTCGAGACCGAAGGCTACAAGGTGGTGACGCTGAAATTCAAGAAGACCGAGGTGCCGAACACCGTCGTCGCCTCGGCCGATTTCGTGACGACCCGTTAGCGCATCGGCCCGAAAATCGAAATCGATTTTCGGGCCGATGCTTAGATTTAAAGTGTTACAGCGTCCTTCGCGCGTCTGAAGAGACGCGCGGCGCTGTAAGGCGGGTTGCCAAGTTGGGATCGGCTGCCTAGATCTGTCCGACGTTAACGGAAGCAGGCAAGTCGGATATGAACCTCCATCTCGAAACGGACGACGATCCGCGCACCCGCCAGTTCATCGACGAGCACAACACGCTTTCCGACGCGGCACTGAGAACACCGCAATTTGCTGAAGATCGCGACGCGATCAAGGCGCTGATCGAGCGGCAGGACAGGCTGATCGTTCCGATGCGCCGAGGCGAATGGCTGTTCGATTTCCGGCAGAGCAAGGACAATCCTCTCGGCGTCTGGCTCCGCCTGGCGGCGGACCAGGAGCCGCTTCCCGACGCCGCCTGGGAGCCGGTCTTCGATCTCGACGCCTTCTGCGTGAGGGAAGGCAAGCGCTGGAACTGGCGCGGCGTCGTCACCTGCCCATGGGAACCCACGCGAGTGCTGCTCACACTTTCGGACGGCGGCTCCGACCTTCTCCGCCTGCTCGAATTCGATGCCGGGCTGAAACAGGTCGTCGTGGGCGGCTTCGATAGCCCGGCCGCACGATCGCATGCCACTTGGCTGAACCGCGACGAAATCTGCTATTTCGGTTCCATCGACCGATTTTCGGCAACCCGTTCCGGGTGGCCGCGAGTCGGGCGGCGATTGAAGCGCGGGCAGCGACCGGAAGATGCCGCCGTCATGTTCGAAGCAGCAGATGAGGACGTCTACGGCTTCAATCTCGTCATCGACCCTGCTCTATCAGGCGCTTCGCCGGATCACGGATTGATCGACATTTTCGTCGCCGCCCACGAGATCGGCGTCGCCAGCGCTTTCCTGATCGCCAACGACGGCACGCGGCAGCGCATCGATCTGCCAGCCGATGCCGATTTCCAGTTCAATCGCGATCATTGCCTTTGGCGGGCAAAGACCGATGAGCGCGTTGCGACCGGCAGCCTCGTACTGCAACGCTTCGGTCCTGCCTCGGAGACGGCCCTGCTCGGGCCGGAGCGGATCCTGTTTCAGCCTGGCGAGGGCCAGTCCATCTCGCAGATGATACTGATGCGCGAGYGGTGCGTCTTCATCATTTCCGACCGGCTGCGCCCGCGTCTCATGGTGCTGGACCTGACAAGGCCCGATTCCGAGCAGCGCGAGATCGCGTTGCCGGCAGACATGCAGACCGCTCATTTCAGGCCGCTCCATGCGGATCTGCATCTTGGCGACGATACGCTCTACATCGTCGGCCAGGGTTTCCTGCAGCCTCCGGCCTGTTACCGCCTTGAGCTCTCGGATCGCAGCAAGCAGGCCGAGCCGATTTTCGTCGCCGCGGCGCCGACCTATTTCGATGCGACCGATATGTCATCCGAACTGCTGGAGGCTGTTTCCGAGGACGGAACGAGGGTTGCTTATCGGCTGGTCCTGCCGAAGCAATGGACCAAGGGCGCGCTGCCGGTCCTGCTGTACGGCTATGGCGGCTTCGATGTTTCGCTGTCGCCGAACTATTCCGGCGTGACAGGACGCTGGCTGGAGCAAGGCGGTGCCTATGTGCAGGCCTATATCCGCGGCGGCGGCGAATTCGGGCCTGACTGGTATCGCAGCGCCAAGCGGCAGGGGCGAGTCCGGGCGTTTGCCGATTTCGTCGCCATCGCCCGTGATCTCGTCGCCCGCGGCTACACCGTGCCGTCGCGGATTGCCTGCCAGGGCGGCAGCAATGGCGGTCTGCTGACCGGCGTGATGCTGACGCGCTATCCCGATGATTTCGGCGCCGTCTGGTGCCAGGTGCCGGTCCTTGACATGACACGCTTCCACCTGTTCAGCGCAGGGCAAGCCTGGATGGACGAATACGGCGACCCGGAGACGCCGGTGGACCGGGATTTCATGCTCGGCTATTCGCCGCTTCACAATGTCAGGCCGGCGACCGAGGTCACCTATCCCCCTATCTACGTCGAAAGCTCAGCCAATGACGACCGTGTGCATCCCTCGCATGCGCGCCGCTTTGCCGCGCGGCTGGAGCAAGAAGGACACCGGCCGCTCTTCCATGAATTCGGCTCCGGCGGGCATGGCGGCGACGGCAATTCCGAAGAGCGCGCCGCCCGCGCAGCGATGGGTTACAGCTTCCTTCGCCAAACCATCATGCGATAGGATGCCATAGAATGGAGGAGGAGAGCTTGTCGGCGCGCCTCTTTCTGAATACAAACACGGCAATAATCATACTTTTCATACAGGCTCGAGCGAAACACCATGTCTCCTATCATTCTCGCCATCGTCGGCGTCGGCAAGATCGTCCGCGACCAGCACCTTCCCTCCATCGCCAAGAACCCGGATTTCGCGCTCGTCGCCACGGCAAGCCGCCACGGCACAGTCGAAGGCGTCAAGAGCTATACGACGATCGAGGCGATGCTCGACGCCGAGCCCTCGATCGATGCCGTTTCGCTCTGCATGCCGCCGCAATACCGCTACGAGGCAGCCTATAAGGCGCTCGTCGCCGGCAAGCACGTCTTCCTGGAAAAGCCGCCCGGCGCGACGCTGAGCGAAGTGGCCGATCTCGAAGCGCTGGCGAGCAAGCAGGGTGCGTCGCTCTTTGCCAGCTGGCATTCGCGCTATGCGCCGGCCGTCGAGTCCGCCAAGGCATTTCTTGCCTCGACGACGATCAAAAGCGTGCATGTGATCTGGAAGGAGGATGTCCGCCACTGGCATCCGAACCAGGATTGGATCTGGCAGGCCGGCGGCCTCGGCGTTTTCGATCCCGGCATCAACGCGCTGTCGATCGTCACCCATATCCTGCCGCGGCCGATCTTCATCACCGAGGCCGTGCTCGAATTTCCCGAGAATCGCGATGCGCCGATCGCGGCCGACATTCGCTTCCGCAATGCCGACGGCCTGCCGGTTCACGCCGAATTCGACTGGCGCCAGACCGGCAAGCAAAGCTGGGACATCGTTGCGGAGACGGCAGCCGGCCAGATGGTGCTCGCCGAGGGCGGCGCCAAGCTTTTGATCGACGGCGCGCTGAGATTTGCCGAGCCGGAGCAGGAATATCCCTCGCTCTACCGTCGCTTCGCCGAAATCATCAAGGCCGGCAAATCGGATGTCGACCTCGCGCCGCTGCGCCACGTCGCCGACGCCTTCATGCTCGGCAAGCGGAAATTCGTCGACGCGTTCCACGACTGAGCGTCGTAATAACGTCATAGAAACCGGCAAGATTTGCCGGCTTATGGCAATTGTGTTCGGGGGCAGCCGCTCATGAGCAACAAAATCCGCCGCAACGGCCGATTTTTCCGCGTGTTGAAGATTGGCATCCTTGTGGTGCCGCTTCTCGGCCTTGCAGCATGTTCGGGCGAACAGGCCGTCATGCCTCCTGATGCACCGGGCGTTTCCCGATCCGAGGAATATTCCTTCGGATCGGCGACCCAGGCTCAGGATTGGCAGGCCACCCGCAAGGTGTTGGGCCAACTGGAAGGGCGGTTCGGAGAGAAGTCCGTGCGGATACTGGCCCGCAATCTCGCCAGCACCACCGACCCGCAGACCATCAAGGCCTATTATGCCGACCGCCTTGTCCATCAAGCCGGCTGGGCGGAAATGCCGGTCAGCACCTTTGCCGACAAGGCGTGGGCATTCGCTTTTGTCAGTCCGAATGGAAAGCGGGTTTTGGCAGTGGAGGCGCTCAATCCGTCGGAAGGTGTGGGAGGGATCGTCCCCCTCAACATGCTGACGAACCTCGACGAGGACAAAGGGTCGTAGGGATAACGGCTTCCGCCGGCCGGTGAGAACGAAGTTGGAAGGTTTCATGCGGCATTCGAAGTGTTACGGCTGTAGTGTCGTAGCAAAACGGTCAGGCCTTCTTCTCCCACCGCCCCTCTGACGTCTGCTGCCAATAGGTGAGGTTATGCCCCTCGCCTTTCAGCTTCTTCCACTGCGCACGGGCGGCTTCCAGCTGCTCCTGATCGTGACCATCGAACATGAAGACGATGCGCTCATAGGCATCGGCCGGCGGCGGCTCGGCGCCGTCGACGATGAAACGCACGGTCGCTGCATTGGCATTGTCTGGCGTCACCGTCAAAAGCACCGGCTGGCTTTCGGAGAAGTCCGCCTCGTCGGTGCCGTGCGGCAGGAAGCTCTCCTCGCGGAAAGTCCAAAGATGCTGATCGAGAGCATCGCGTCGCGCCGGCTCACACATCTGGACGACAACGCGCCAGCCGCGCTCGACGCTTTTGTCGATGAGCGGCGGAAGCGCGTCCTCCAGCCTGGTTTCGGTCAGATGATAGAAGAGAACGTCCGTCATCAGGATTCATAATGGGCGCGAACGAGCTCGTCGAGCAGGCGCACGCCAAAACCGGAACCCCAGGACTGGTTGATCTCGTCCTGCGGCGAGCCCATCGCCGTGCCGGCAATGTCGAGATGCGCCCAAGGCGTCTCCTGCACGAAGCGCTTGAGGAAATGCGCGGCCGTGATCGAGCCGGCCTGTCGGCCGCCGGTGTTCTTCATATCGGCAAATTTGCTGTCGATCAGCTTGTCGTAGTCCCTGCCGAGCGGCATGCGCCAGAGCTTCTCATTGCTCGAAAGGCCGGCTGCCGTCAGCTGGGCGGAAAGCTGGTCGTCATTGGAGAACAGGCCGGCATGCACATTGCCGAGCGCGACGACGATTGCCCCGGTCAGCGTGGCGAGATTGATCATGAACTGCGGCTTGAAGCGGTCGTTGCAGTACCATAGGGCATCACAGAGCACGAGGCGGCCCTCGGCATCGGTGTTGATCACCTCGATTGTCTGGCCCGACATTGACGTGACGATGTCGCCTGGACGCTGGGCGTTACCGTCGGGCATGTTCTCGACCAAGCCGATGATGCCGACCGCGTTGACGGCGGCCTTGCGGGAGGCGAGTACATGCATGAGGCCGGTGACGGCGGCCGCACCGCCCATATCGCCCTTCATATCCTCCATGCCGGCGGCCGGCTTGATCGAAATGCCGCCGGTATCGAAGACGACACCCTTGCCGATGAAGGCAACGGGACGATCCTTGCCCTTGCCGCCCTTCCACTGCATGACCGCCAGGCGCGGCGGGCGCACGGAGCCCTGGGCGACACCGAGAAGGGCGCCCATGCCAAGACGGCGCATCTCCCGCTCCGTCAGGATTTCCACTTCGACGCCGAGCTTTTCCAGCTCCTGTGCCTTGGCGGCGAATTCAACGGGGCCGAGCACGTTCGGCGGTTCGTTGACGAGGTCACGGGCAAGATTGACGCCGCCGGCAATCGCTTCGGAATCGGAAAACGCCTTCTTGGCACCGCCCGGATCGGCGGTGACGATCGTCACCTTGACGGATTTCGCCGGCTTCTCCTCCTCGTCGCCCTTCTTCGTCTTGTAGGTATCGAAGCTATAGGCGCGCAGCAGCATGCCGAGCGCGAAATCGGCGGCTGCCCGCGCGCTCGTCTCAAGCCCAGGTACGTCGATGAAGACAGCAGCCTTGTCGGTATTCTTGATTCTCGATGCCACAGCACCACCGGCCTTCAGCCAGTCATGGGCAGTGAGTTCGGCGGCCTTGCCAAGCCCGATGACCACGATGCGCTCGACGGGCGCGCCTTCGGGGGCAACAATATCGAGCGCGCCCATGGATTTCGCGGAGAATCGGGCGATCCTGGCAGCCTTGGCGATCACGCCTGCCGGGTCGACCGCTTCGGCGCCGGCAGCGCTGTCGGCCTCCGCAGTCTTCAACAGGATCGCCAGGCCGCCATTGAGCTTTGCCGACTTCGAGAATGAAATTTCCAACTTTACTGACATGTCTTCTCCGCTGGGATTCTTTGAAATCCGTCCCTCGCGGATAATTTCGCGTTTGGCGGGTCTGTCAATGGCTTGCGACAATTGTTATGGTCGCCCGCGGCCATCATGGCCCTCATGTTTTCGTCAGTTTCGTAGATATTCGCGTTGACAGTTTTTTCGAAAAATCGATGGCGGGACCTGGCAATCCGCCTGCCGAAAACGACTTTCGGTGCATTCATGCTGCTGTTTTGGACGTGGTGGGCGCTGCTTGTGGTCTTCCGCGCCTTCCCCGGAATAGACATCTATTTTTCCCAGCTTTTTTTCGTGGGTGCAGATTGCGACGCGACGGCCGCCACCGGGAGCATCTGCGGCAGCTTTCCCTATCGCGACGTCGCGACCTTCGACCTGCTGCGCACGGTCTTCTTCCGCCTGCCCTATGTGGTGGCGATCGTGATGCTGTGGAAACTCGTCGAATGCTACCAGCAGCACGGCGCGACCTTCAACGCCGAGCGGGCGCAAAAGCTCAAAGTCGCGCTCGGAACGCTGCTGATCGGGCCGGTGCTGCTGGTCAATGTCGTCCTGAAGGAACATTGGGGCCGGCCGCGGCCGATACAGACGGACATTTTCGGCGGTGCGCTGCATTTCGTCGAGGCCGGTTCGCTTGCCGGAAAATGCGTTTCAAACTGTTCGTTCATCTCGGGCGAGGCAGCAAGCGCCGGCTGGCTCATCTGCCTTCTGCTCTTCGTTCCGAAACCCCTACGTTATGCGCTGGCGGCGCCTGTGGCGGCGATCTCGATCCTCACCCCGGCGATGCGGCTATCCTTCGGCGCGCACTACCTTTCCGACGTCGTTCTTGGATGGCTTTCGTCGCTCGTCGTCTTCGCCGCGTTGCTGGCGTTAACTGAGTCGCAACAGCATCAAAAAAATTCTGAAATTTGAATGAATTTTTGACACCAGCTTGTCGCAAAAGCGCGACAAAGAGCGTAGAGGGATTCTCCTGCAAAGCCGTTTGGGCGTGCAGGTGCTTTCAAGGGCAGGCATGAAACTACTCGAGACATACATATTGCGGCGCGTCGGCCAGATGTTTCTCGTGGCGCTCCTGCCCGTTCTGGCGATCATTTGGACGACACAGGTTCTGCAGCGCATCAATCTGGTCACCGACAGCGGCCAGTCGATCGGCACGTTCGCCAAGCTGGCGACGATGATCCTGCCGTCGATCATTCCCGTCGTGCTGCCCTTTGCCCTCGTTATCGCGATCACCCAGACGCTGACGACGATGAACAACGATTCCGAGCTCACCGTCATCGACGCGGCCGGGGCGCGGCGCAGCGTGCTGATCCGACCGATCCTGCTGCTTGCCGCCGTCATCAGCGTCTTTTCCTTCTTCGTCGACAACGTCGTCGAGCCGCGCGCAAAGACCGTCGTGCGCCAGATGATCGCCGAGACCTATGCTGACCTCCTCTCTTCGGTGATCGAAGAAAAGACCTTCCGCAAGCTTGATGAAGGCCTTTATGTGCAGATCTCGAAGCGGATGGCCGGCCGCATGCTGAAGGGCCTTTTCGTCGCCGACGAGCGCGACCCGGCCTACGAACTGATCTATTAYGCGAAGGAAGGCGCCGTCGACGATACGGGCACGACGCTGATCATGCATCAGGGCGAAGTGCACCGCAAAACGCCCGATGGCAACGTCTCGGTCATCAATTTCGATTCCTATTCCTTCGACCTCTCGGACATGACGGAGAATCGCGGTCAGGCGACGCTGCGTGCCAGCGACCGCGATCTGTGGTTTCTGTTCAATCCAGATCCGGCCGACAAGGACTATACGATCCGGCCGCAGAGCTACCGCGCCGAACTGCACCGCCGGCTGACGGACTGGATCCTGCCCGTCGTCTTTGCACTGTTTTCACTGGCGATCGCCGGCGATGCGCGCTCACACCGCGAAGCGCGGCTGCATCCGATGGTGAGCGCGCTTGCCTATGCCTTCGCGATGCGATGGGCGGCCTTCTACGCGGCCAATCAGATCGACACCGACCCTGAATATATCGTCGTCCTCTACGCCATTCCGATCGTCAGCAGCATCGTCTCGATCGTCTTCCTCGGCCTGCACAAACGACTGGTCATGCCTTCGTTCATTCGGGACCGGATTTCGTCCTTCTGGAGAGGGATGCAGGAAAGGCTGCTTGCCGCGACCGGCAGGACCGGCGGGGGCGCTGCCCAATGATGTTCGGGACATTGTCGCGTTATTTCTTTCGCCGCTACCTGGTGACGACGGGCTGGTTCCTGATCGGCGTCTCGGCGATTTCCTTCCTCCTCGATTTCAGTGAGACGGCGGGCCGCATGTCCGGACTTCCCGGCTACACGATCGGCGGCGGCGTCCTGATGACCGCGGTGCGCCTGCCGCTCATCCTGCAGCAGACAGTGCCGTTCATCGCTCTCTTCGTCGGCATGACGGTGCTGATCGGGCTCAACCGCAAATATGAACTCGTCGTCACGCGCGCAGCCGGCATTTCGGTCTGGCAGTTCATGTTCCCCTTCATCGCCGGCTCGCTGGCGCTCGGCCTGTTGACGATGGCGGCGTTGAACCCGCTTGCGGCCTGGGGACAGCGCCAGGCGCTGCTGGTCGAATCCGACTGGCGCGGCGAGAACGCGGTTTTGCGCAAGGCGCCGCAGATTCCGTGGCTGCGCCAGATCAGCGGCCGGGACGATGTCATCATCGGCGCGCAGACGGTCCAGGAGAACGGAACCAAGCTGATCGACGCCGTGCTGATCCATTTCGATTCAAGCGGTCAGGTCATTCTGAGACAGGACGCGGCCACGGCAAAATTGGAAGATGGTTACTGGCAACTTAACAACGTTGTCGAGCGCAAGCCTGGCGAAATCCCCGTGCGCAAAGCTTCGGTTCAACTTCGCACCAATCTGAAACAGGACTTCGTCCAGGAGCGGCTGACAGCGCCGGAAACAATTGGTTTCTTTGACCTTTCCAACCGGATTGCGGCGGCCAAATCCTTCGGCATCTCGACCAAGGCGCTGGAGACGCAATTCAACTCCCTGTTGTCCCAGCCATTGCTGCTGGTGGCCATGACTTTCATTGCTGCAACAGTGTCCCTAAAATTTAGCCGGTTCAACCAATCCCGCTCCGTGATTCTGGGTGGCATCCTTTCGGGCTTCATGCTTTATGTCATCACCGTGCTTGTAAAGGCATTCGGAAGCAGTGGAGTCGTGCCCCCCTTCGTGGCGACGTGGATACCGGTGGTCGTCGCGCTGGCCTTGGGTGCGACTATTCTGCTTCATCAGGAGGACGGCTAGTGGCGGCAGGCGACCGCAAGTATTTTAGTAAACAGTTGGTTGCCCTGCTTGTCGGCGCGGCTTTATGTTCCTATTTCGGCAGCGCCCCGGCCTCTTTCGGCCAGGCCAGCGCGCCCGAACAAAATATAGAGAAGAAGATTCCCGAAGGGGCCAAGCTTCTGCTTTCGGCCAATGAACTGGTCTATAACCGTGACGCCGATCTGGTGTCGGCGGTCGGCGGCGTGCAGATCAATTATGCCGGCTACAAAATGGTCGCGCAGAAGGTCGAGTACAATCAGAAGACCGGCCGGATGATGGCGATCGGCAATATCGAGCTGGTCAGTCCCGACGGCAACCGCATCTATGCCGACAACCTTGACGTGACGGACAATTTCGCCGACGGGTTCATGAACTCGCTGCGGATCGAAACCGCCGACAATACGCGTATTGCCGCCGAAACCGGCGAGCGCGTCGGCGGCACCAAGATGATTCTCAACAAGGGCGTCTACACGGCCTGCCTTCCCTGCGCCGAAGATCCGAAGCGCGCGCCCTTCTGGCAGGTCAAGGCCCAGCGGGTGATCCAGAACGGCGAGACGCATACGATCCGTCTGGAGAGAGCGCGCTTCGAGTTGCTCGGCCATCCGATCGCCTTCCTGCCGTTCATCGAAGTTCCCGACAATACAGTGAAACGCAAGTCGGGCTTTCTCTTCCCGACGATGAGCCTGTCGCAGAATCTCGGCTTCGGTCTTTCCGTTCCTTATTACTATGTGATCTCGCCAAGCATGGACGCGACGGTCACCGCCACGGGCTACACCGCCCAGGGCTTCCTCATCGAAGGCGAATTTCGCCAACGCTTCGAGAATGGCACGCATATTCTGCGCGTCGCCGGCATCGACCAGGCAAAGCCGGGCAACTTCAGCTCCGGCACCAGCGATGCCGAAGCCGGCCAGCGTGGCATGGTGACATCGAAGGCCGAATTCCGCATCAATCCACGCTGGACGTTCGGCTGGGACGTCATGATGCAGAGCGACAACAATTTCTCGAAAACGTACAAACTCCGCGGCCTGACCGGTACGGATCGGACCAACCAGATCTACCTGACGGGACTTGGGAAACGCAATTATTTCGACATGCGGGCGTTCTATTTCGACGTCCAGGATGCCGACCGGACGAACACCGCCGAAAAACAGCAGGCGATCGTCTATCCGTCGCTCGACTATCACTACGTGGCGCCGCAACCGCTTGCAGGCGGCGAGCTTTCGGCTGATGTCAACCTGACGAATATTTCGCGCACCCATGACGACTTCTATACCGTCGACGGCTTCGACCGCTTCCGCGGCCTGAAGGGACAAACCTCGCGGCTGACTGCCGAGCTGCAGTGGAAGCGCACTTATGTCACGCCGACCGGCTTGGTGATCACGCCACTGCTGGCCGCGCGCGGCGATGCCTTCGCGCTGAACATGGACGACCCCACAGGTTACGCCGGCAACTACGACGACGGCAATTCAGCCACCCGCTCGATGTTCACCGCCGGGCTGGAGATGCGTTATCCGATCCTGATGACGACGGACAATAGCACCCATATCCTCGAGCCGATCGCACAGATCTATGCCCGCCCCGACGAGCAGTTGGCAGGCCGCCTGCCGAACGAGGATGCGCAGAGCTTCGTCTTCGACGCCACCTCGCTGTTCGACCGCGACAAATTTTCGGGCTACGACCGCGTCGAAGGCGGGACCCGCGCCAATGTCGGCATCCAGTACACCGGTACATTCGACAGCGGTTACAAGCTGCACGGCATCTTCGGCCAGTCTTACCAGATCGCCGGCCAGAACTCGTTTGCGACCGATGATCTCGTCAATGTCGGCGCGGATTCGGGCCTTGAAACCGACCGCTCCGATTATGTCGGCCTTGGCGGCGTCGAGACGCCGTACGGCGTTTCCGTCGCAGCCTCCTACCGGCTCGACGAAAAAGATTTCGAATTCCGCCGCGGCGATCTGACGACGGCCTACCAGAACGACACCTTCGCGACGCAGCTGACCTACACCCATCTCAGCGCCCAGCCGGCATATGGCTTTGCCGAGGACAATGACGAGATCCAGACCAACAGCAGCGTCAAGTTCAAGGATTACTGGTCGATCTTCGGCGGCATTGCCTGGGATCTGAACAATGATGTGATCAGCCGGCGGACGATCGGCCTCTCTTATGACGACGAATGCACGATCTTCACGATCGCCTATACGGACAGCAGAGATTCCGACGACGAGTCGGGAAGCGACTGGACGATCGGCGCACGGCTGACCTTCCGCACACTCGGCGACATCAAGATCGGTTCCGACACCCTCGAATGACCGGCGATCCGCGCAAACATGGCCTGAAGCCATTCTTTCGCCGTAAGCCTGTGCAGGACATTGCCGCCAGTCGGTATCTGAGGCATAGGGGTTTCGCGCCGTGACGGAAGCGATTTCTGCGTGTCTCGCACTGTGGTAAGAACGCCGCGAATAACGGCTCGCGACGCTATCGGGAGGTCAACAGATGATTGACGCGAAAAAAGCCATAACCAAGTTCCTCGCCGGGGCAGCGCTTGCGTTGCTGACAGGCCTTGCCGGACCAGCGCTCGCGGTAAGTGAAGTCAAGGCCGTGGTCAACGGCACCGCCATCACCAGCGGCGATGTCGCCAAGCGCCAAGCCTTCCTGCGCCTGCAGCATACGAAGGCCGATGCCAAGACCGCCGAGGAGCAATTGATCGACGAGGCGCTCAAGCGGCAGGAAGTCTCCCGTGTCCATATGTCGGTGTCGCAGCAGGACGTCGATGCGTCTTTTGCGCGCTTTTCGAGCGGCAACAAGCTTTCCCCCGAGCAGATGTCGCAGATCCTCGATCGCGCCGGCGTCGGCGTCGACCATTTCAAGGGTTTCATCGCCGTGCAGATGAGCTGGCCGCGTGTCGTCAACGCCCGCTACGGCTCGACCTCGCGGCTGTCGAACTATGATCTCGTCTCGCGCATGATGCAGAACAACAAGCAGAAGCCGGTGACGACGGAGTATATGCTGCAGCAGATCATCTTCGTCATTCCGCAAGCCAAGCGCGGGGCCATCACCGGCAAGCGCAAGGGCGAGGCCGAGGCGTCGCGCTCCAAATTCCCGGGCTGCGATCAGGCAAAGGTGTTTGCTGCGACGATGCGCGACGTTTCCGTGCGCGATCTCGGCCGCATGCTCGCCCCCGAGATCCCGCCGGATTGGAAGCCGCTGGTCGAGCAGGCCAAGGGCAACACGACAGGGACCCGCGTCACCGACAAGGGTGTCGAATATCTGGCAATCTGCAGCCAGCGGCAGGTCTCCGACGACCAGGCAGCCGAAATGGTCTTCCGCCAGGAAGATCTCGACAAGTCCAAGGGCGGCAAGGACGCCAGCCCGGAAAACGAAAACAGCAAGAAATACCTGGATGAACTGCGCAAAAAGGCGCAGATCGCCTATCGCTGACCGACAATGGCGATACCGTTTTCTCGACCGCTTGCGCTGAGCCAGGGCGACCCCGCCGGCATCGGGCCGGACATTACTCTGATGGCCTGGCTCCGGCGGCGTGAACTCGGGCTGCCGCCTTTCTTCCTGATCGGCGATCCCGATGTCTTGGCGCTGAGAGCCCGCCAGCTCAATCTGGCGGTGTCGATCCGCGAGACCGATAATGCCAGCGAGGCCGCTGGCATGTTTGCCGACGCGCTGCCCGTCATGACCATACCGGCCGGCATCGAGGTCGTGGCTGGCGAGCCGCATGCGGCAACGGCGAAAGGCACGATCGCTGCGATCGAAAAAGCCGTGTCGCTTGTCATCAACGGCGAGGCGCTCGCGGTCGTTACCAACCCGATCGCCAAGGCCGTACTCTACGAGTCGGGTTTCCGGTTTCCCGGCCATACAGAATTTCTCGCCGATCTCGCCGCCAGGGCGACCGGCCGGCCGGTGACACCGGTGATGATGCTGTCCGGACCGAAACTCAGGGCCATTCCCGTCACCATCCACATTCCGGTCCGGGATGTGCCGCAGGCGCTGACGGGCGAACTGATCATGGAAACCTGCCGGATCGCTCATGAAGACCTGAGGCAGCGCTTCGGCATCGAGGCGCCGCGGCTTGCCGTTGCCGGCCTCAACCCGCATGCGGGCGAAGGCGGGGCGATCGGCAAGGAGGACGAGGACGTCATCCGTCCGGCGATCGAGCGCCTGCGCGACGAGGGCGTCGATGCGATCGGTCCCCTGCCCGCCGACACGATGTTCCATGACGAGGCGCGGGCGCGATACGACGTCGCCGTCTGCATGTATCATGATCAGGCATTGATCCCAGCCAAGGCACTCGGTTTCGACGACAGCGTCAACGTGACGCTTGGGCTTCCCTTCGTACGCACCTCGCCGGATCACGGCTCCGCTTTCGGCATCGCCGGCAAGGGACTGGCGCGCGAGCAGAGCCTCGTTGCGGCCCTGAAGCTCGCCGCCCAGCTCGGCCGCAGTGCGGAAAGCCGCCGCTGATGGCAGCACTCGATGGCCTGCCGCCGCTTCGTGACGTCATCCAGCGTCACGGCCTCGATGCGCGCAAGGCGCTCGGCCAGAATTTCCTGCTCGATCTCAACCTGACGCAGAAAATCGCCCGCACGGCGGGGGCGCTCGATGACGCGACCATTTTCGAGGTCGGCCCCGGCCCCGGCGGACTGACGCGCGCGATCCTGGCGCTCGGCGCCAGGAAGGTTATCGCCATCGAGCGGGATGCACGCTGCCTGCCGGCGCTCGGCGAGATCGCCGATCATTATCCCGGCAGGCTCGAGGTGATCGAAGGCGATGCGCTGAAGACGGATTTCGAGACATTGGCGCCGGAAGGCCCGATCAAGATCATTGCCAACCTCCCCTACAATGTCGGCACGCAGCTCTTGGTCAACTGGTTGCTGCCGAAAGCCTGGCCGCCGTTCTGGCAGTCGCTGACGCTGATGTTCCAGAAGGAGGTCGGCGAGCGCATCGTCGCCAACGAAGACGACGACCATTACGGCCGTCTCGGCGTGCTCTGCGGTTGGCGGACGGAGGCACGCATGGCTTTCGACGTGCCGCCACAAGCCTTCACACCGCCGCCGAAAGTGACGTCGACGGTCGTGCATCTGGTCCCCCGCGAAAACCCCATCCCCTGCGCTGTCGCCAATCTGGAAAAAGTGACGCAGGCCGCTTTCGGCCAGCGTCGCAAGATGCTGCGCCAAAGCCTGAAACCACTCGGCGGCGAGAGCCTGCTCGTCAAGGCCGGGATTGATCCGGCGCGACGGGCTGAGACCCTTTCCGTCGAGGAATTCTGCCTGTTGGCGAACAGCCTTTAGAGCGGTTCAACTTTTCATGGAAGTGTAGAACCGCTCTAACCTTTTGTTTCTACGCAATCCCGGACGCAAAACCGCTGCGCACTTTTGCTGGACTTGCTCTAGATCCAGGATGACGTCATCCGAAACCGCGCACGTTCCGGCATCGCGTTTTAAAGCGACGGCGTCTCTTCCAGGAGCTCGCGGACAAAGTCGAACATGCCATGGCGGCGGTCGCGGCGCAGGCGTTCGGCCTTGACGATCGACTGGACGGCGTCGAAGGCAGCGTTGAGGTCATCATTGATGATGACGTAGTCGTATTCGCGCCAATGGGCGATCTCGGCGCGGCTGTTGGCGAGGCGCGTCTGGATGACCTCTTCGGAATCCTCGGCACGGCGGTGCAGCCGCGACTGCAGCTCGGTCATGGTCGGCGGCAGCACGAAGATCGAGACGACGTCGGCCGACATCTTCTCCTGCAATTGCTGGGCGCCCTGCCAGTCGATATCGAAGAGCATGTCGCGGCCTTCCGCCATGGCCTGCTCGACCGGCTCACGCGGCGTGCCGTAGAAATTGCCATGGACCTCGGCCCATTCGAGCAGCGAGTCGCTATCGCGCAGCCGCTCGAACTCGCGCACACTCTTGAAGTGGTAGTGCACAGTCTCGACCTCGCTTGGGCGGCGCTGGCGCGTGGTGACGCTGACGGAAAGGCCAATTTGCCTGTCTGTCTCCAGAAGCGTGCGCGCGATGGTGGATTTGCCGGCGCCCGACGGCGACGAGATCACAAGCATCAGACCGCGGCGGGCGATCTGCACGGGCGAGGATTTCGCCGGTTTCATGTCTTACTCCAAATTCTGGACCTGCTCGCGGAACTGGTCGATCACGACTTTCAACTCGATGCCGGCAGCGGTAACTGCCGAAGCATTCGACTTCGAGCAGATGGTATTCGATTCGCGGTTAAATTCCTGTGCAAGGAAGTCCAGGCGACGCCCGGCAGGGCCACCTTTCACCAGAAGATCGCGCGCTGCGGCGATATGAGCCTTCAGACGATCGATTTCCTCGCGCAAATCCGCCTTGGTCGCCAACAGTGCGGCTTCAACATGCAGCCTGTCGCGGTCGAGTGCGGCCATGCCGTCCATCAACAAGGCGACCTGCGCGGCAAGCCGCGCAGCGATCTCCTGCGGCGAGCGCGAGGGATCGACGTCGATCGTTCGTGTCAGGCCTTCGATCGTCGTGATATGGTCGTGAAGAATGCGGGCCAGCGCCGAACCTTCCTGTTCGCGCATTGCTCTCAGATCGGCAAGCGCGGCCAGCAGGCCGGCAGCGATATCGGCGTCACGGGCGGCAAGCGCCTCCTCGCCATCCTCGCTTTCGCGGAATTCGACGATGCCGCGCACCAGAAGCAGCGTATCGAGCTTCAGCGGCGCCGGATCGATGACACCGTCCAACTGCTCGCGCATGGCCAGCACGGCGGCAAGCGCCTCCTTGTTCAGCACCGCCTCGAAACGGTTCTCGTCGGCGGTGATGGATAGCGATGCCTGCAGGTTGCCGCGGCTGAAGCTTTCACCGGCGAGACGGCGGACCTCTGCCTCCATGCGTTCGAGGCCGGGCGGCAGGCGCAGGCGCAGGTCGAGGCCCTTGCCGTTGACCGAGCGCAATTCCCATGCCCAGCGCCAGCGGCCGCTCGTTCCCTCGCGCCGCGCAAAACCGGTCATGGACTGCAAAGCCATGCGAGCCTCCCGAAAGTATCAGTTGATCTTCTTTTTCTTCGGCGGCACGACGGTCGCGCCACTATCCGCCGGCTGCTCTTCCGGCTGGCCGTCGACTGCGATGTTCGGGTCCGAACCCTTGTCGGCCTCGAGCTTGCGCCAGCGCTTGACGTTGGCATTGTGCTCCTCGAGCGTGGCGGCGAAAACATGGCCACCAGTGCCGTCAGCGACGAAATAGAGGTCCTGCGTCTTCCAGGGATTGGCGACGGCTTCCAGCGCATCCTTGCCGGGATTGGCGATCGGCGTCGGCGGCAGACCCTTGATGACATAGGTGTTGTAAGGTGTATCCCGCTTCAGGTCCGACTGGTAGATCGGCCGGTCGGCCGGTTTGCCTTCGCCGCCGAAGAGGCCGTAAATAATCGTCGGATCAGACTGCAGGCGCATGCCCTTGCCGAGCCGGTTCAGAAAAACGGAGGCGACATGCGCACGCTCGTCGGGAACGCCAGTTTCCTTTTCGACGATCGAGGCGAGTGCCACGAATTCCTCCTTGGATCGCAGCGGCAGCGAGGAGTCGCGCTTGTCCCAGATCTGATCGACGAGCTTCTGCTGCGCAGCCGCCATCTGGTCGATGATTTCCGAGCGCTTGGTGCCGCGCGAGAATTTGTAGGTATCCGGACGAAGGCTGCCCTCGGTCGGCAGTGCGGCCGGCAAGTCGCCTTCCAGCACAGTATCCTGCAGCATGCGGTCGAACATCTGGCGGACCGTCAAGCCCTCGGGGAAGGAAACGGAATAGAGAATGGACTTGCCCGATTTCAGAAGCTCCATGATATCGCTCATGGAAGCCCTCGCCTTGATCTCGTATTCACCCGCCTTGAGGCTCTCACCCGCAGACAGATGCGTTGCCGTGAGATAACGGAAGATGCGGGCATCGCTGATGATCGCGTTGCGCTCGAGGTTCGAGGCGATTTCGGTCAGACCAGCGCCGTTGCGGACGATGAAATTGGTGTTGGTCTGCAGCGGACCGGGATTCCGATAGGTCGATGTGGCGTAGTAGAAGCCGATAACGGCGACGACGCAGACCAGAACCGCCATCGTCATGATGAAGTTCAGGAAAAGAACGACCTGGCCGCGGGCTTTCTTGGACCGCTTCGGCGGCTCCGGAACGCGCTCAGGACGCAGGGCTTCGCTCGGCGACTTCGGGATGATCGGTCCCTTCTGTGCCTGGGTATCGTTGCTCTGGTTCGTCGTATCGCTCACCGGCAATCCTCTAAAACTTGACCCTCACTTCGCTATTTCGCGAAGCAATGCGGCAAAAGCAGGTTCTGCCGCCGTTCAACGACGCCGTTGCCGGTCGTTGTTCTTTCGCACGCCCTCCTACGCAAAGTAGAGGACGGCCGGTTGCGGTGTAAGGGAGACCCGTTACACCGCATACAGGACTCTTATTGCGCGTAACGGCGCAGTACGAGCGACGCGTTCGTGCCGCCGAATCCGAACGAGTTGGACAGCGCCACATTGATTTCCCGCTCACGCGCCTTGTGCGGAACAAGATCGATCGCCGTCTCACGTTCGGGATTGTCGAGATTGAGCGTCGGCGGCGCGATATTGTCGCGGATGGCGAGCGTGGTGAAGATCGCCTCGATGGCGCCGGCAGCACCGAGAAGGTGTCCTGTCGCTGACTTGGTCGAGGACATGGAGATCTTCGACGCCGCATTGCCGACCAGCCGTTCGACGGCGCCAAGTTCGATCGTGTCGGCCATGGTCGAGGTACCGTGAGCATTGATGTAATCAATATCGGACGGTGTCAGCCCGGCGCGCTTCAGCGCCATCGCCATACAGCGGCCGGCACCCTCGCCGTCTTCGGAGGGTGCGGTGATGTGATAGGCATCGCCCGACAGGCCGTAGCCGACGATTTCGGCATAGATCCTGGCGCCGCGCGCCTTGGCATGTTCCAGTTCTTCGAGCACGACGATGCCGGCGCCCTCGCCCATGACGAAGCCGTCGCGGTCGCGGTCATAGGGACGCGACGCTTTCTTCGGGTCGTCATTGTGCTGGGTCGACAGCGCCTTGCAGGCGGCAAAGCCTGCAAGCGAAATGCGGCTGACCGGGGATTCCGTGCCGCCGGCGACCATGACGTCGGCGTCGCCGAGCGCGATCAGCCGCGCGGCATCGCCGATCGCATGCGCACCCGTCGAGCAGGCGGTGACGACCGAATGATTGGGTCCGCGCAGCTTGTGGCGGATCGAGACCTGGCCGGAGACAAGATTGATCAGGCGGCCGGGAATGAAGAAGGGGGAGATGCGGCGCGGGCCTTTGTCGCGCAGGGTGTAACCCGCCTCGACAATGCCTTCGATGCCGCCGATGCCGGAGCCGATCAGCACGCCGGTGGCGATCTGGTCCTCATCGGTTTCGGGATGCCAGCCGGCATCGGCAAGCGCCATGTCGGCGGCGGCCATGCCGTAGATGATGAAGGGATCGACCTTGCGTTGCTCCTTCGGCTCCATCCACTGATCGACATTGAAGGTGCCGTCGGTGCCGTCGCCAACAGGGATACGGCAGGCGATCTTGGCGGGAAGGTCATCGACCTCGAATTCGGTGACGAGGCGGGCGCCGTTCTGGCCGGCAAGCAACCGCGACCACGTCACCTCTGTTCCGCATCCCAAGGGTGATACCATGCCGGTACCGGTGATGACGACACGTCTCATCGCGTGCTTTCCCCGTCTCTTATGTTCTATGGAGAAATATGCCGAAAAGAAAAGGGCGGACTCCAGGCCCGCCCTTTCTCAAACTCACAGGATCAGGCCTGCGCCTTCTCAATAAACTTCACGGCATCGCCGACCGTCAGGATCGAGTCGGCAGCGTCGTCAGGAATTTCAACGCCGAATTCTTCTTCGAAAGCCATGACAAGTTCGACCGTGTCGAGCGAGTCAGCGCCTAGATCGTCGATAAAGCTGGCGCTCTCGACGACCTTGTCGGCATCGACGCCAAGATGATCAATAACAATTTTCTTTACGCGTTCTGCGATATCGCTCATGTCGGTTTCCTCGACCTTATGTCCTGATCGGAATGCCGTTGCGGCACCCCTACCCTGTTTCAGCCTGCGATGTTTTCAGACATCCTCGGCAAACTCGTTTACCCGGCTTCAGAGATGTTCCAGGCTTGCAAAAAGCCCGCCGGTTCGTCTGCTTTCTCGGGACGACTGTTCACAGTCATGGCCCGCTTAACATGCTTTATGTCTGCCGCAAAGCCAGAAAATCAACGCTTCGTGATTGCTCAACATGCTATTGGCGGAAATATTCCCATGCCAACGGTTTGTCGTTTCAGATCATCGCCATGCCGCCGTTTACGTGCAGCGTCTGGCCGGTCATATAGGCAGCCTCGGAGGACGCGAGGTAAGCAACCGCCGAAGCGACCTCGCCGCCCGTGCCCATGCGCTTCATCGGGATCGCTCCCATGATCGCTTCCTTCTGCTTGTCGTTCAGCTTGCCGGTCATGGCGCTCTCGATGAAGCCCGGTGCGACGCAGTTGACCGTCACGTTGCGGGTGGCAATTTCCTGCGCCAGGGACTTGGTGAAGCCGATCATACCGGCCTTGGAGGCGCAGTAATTGGCCTGGCCCGGATTGCCGGTGACGCCGACGATGGAGGTGATGTTGATGATGCGGCCATAGCGGCGGCGCATCATCGGATGCGTCAATTCGCGCGTCAGGCGGAAGGTCGATGTCAGATTCACTTCGAGGACGCTGTCCCAGTCCTCGTCGCTCATGCGCACGAACAGGCCGTCGCGGGTGATGCCGGCATTGTTGACGAGGATGTCGACGCCTTCAAGGTCGGCCTCGGCCTTCTGGCCGAGCGCCTTGACCTCATCGCGGTCGGACAGGTTGGCCGGGAAGATCTTGACGCGCTCGCCGAGTTCGGCCGCTAGCGCTTCCAGCTTCTCGACACGGGTGCCGTGCAGGCCGACGATGGCGCCCTGCTTATGAAGAAGGCGGGCGATTTCCTCGCCAATACCGCCCGATGCGCCTGTGACGAGAGCCTTGCGGCCGGAGAGATCGAGCATGGAAACGTTCCTTATATCAGGGACACCAAATCCGGTGTCCGGGGATACCAATCAGGCCATGAGGGCGGCGACGGCCGCGTCGATATCCGCCGGACCGTTGACGGAGATGCCGTTGATCGTCTTGTCGATGCGGCGGGCAAGGCCGGTCAGCACCTTGCCGGAACCGAGTTCATAAAGCGTCGTGACGCCATTTCCAGCGAACCACTCCACCGTCTCGCGCCAGCGGACCTGACCGGTCACCTGCTCGACCAGGAGGCTGGCGATCTCGTCGGCGGCTGTCACGGGGGCGGCACGGACATTTGCAATGAGGGGCACGATGGGATCGGATTTTGAAACCATTGCCAGTGCTTCGCGCATGGCGTCGGCGGCCGGCGCCATCAGTGTCGAATGGAACGGAGCGGAGACGGGCAGCAGAATGGCGCGCTTGGCGCCCTTGTCGGTCGCGAGGCCGGCGGCCTTTTCGACGGCTGCCTTCTCGCCCGAGATGACGATCTGGCCGCCGCCATTGTCGTTAGCGATCTGGCAGGCGCCGACAGCGGTGGCTGCCTCGCAGACGGCAACGACGTCGGCATGTTCGAGGCCGATGATCGCGGCCATGGCGCCGACGCCGACAGGAACAGCCGCCTGCATGGCATTGCCGCGAATGCGCAGCAGCCGCGCGGTATCGGCGAGCGAAAAGGTGCCGGCGGCGCAAAGTGCCGAATATTCGCCGAGCGAGTGGCCGGCGACGTAAGCGACCTTCGACTTCAGATCCAACCCTTTGGCTTCCAGAACGCGAACAACGGCGATCGAGACGGCCATCAGCGCCGGCTGGGCGTTCGCCGTCAAGGTCAACGTATCCTCGGGACCGTTGAACATGACGTCCGAAAGCTTTTCACCGAGCGCCTCATCGACCTCTTCAAAGACGGCTCGGGCTTCGGCAAAATTCTCGGCGAGATCCTTGCCCATGCCGACGGCCTGACTGCCCTGGCCGGGAAAAGTGAAAGCAATGGTCATTCTCGTGTCCCTGGCTCATGCCCCTGATTGCGCCCCTTAAGGCTGTTTTGCCTCCAATTGACATTCTTTCCGGCAGAGTCAAGTGGCGGCCCGTTCTCCGCAAAGCCTTTCGCGCACGCGCAAAAGCCCGGTTTTTGCTCTTGCGCTCCGCCAAATCCAGCCTAGATTTGCGCGGACCCTCCCAAGGCTTCCACCTCTCTCCCAAGGTTTTTCCATGAAGTACAATTCACTAGGCCGCACCGAGATTTCCGTTTCAGAGATCTGCCTTGGCACCATGACCTGGGGTTCGCAAAACAGCGAAGCCGACGCGCATGCGCAGATGGACTATGCCGTCGAAAAGGGTGTCAATTTCTTCGATACGGCCGAGCTTTATCCGACCACCCCGGTTTCGGCCGCGACACAGGGCCGGACCGAAGACTATATCGGCAGCTGGTTCAAGAAGACCGGCAAGCGAGGCGATATCGTGCTCGCCACCAAGGTCGCGGGCCGCGGCCGCGACTATATACGCGGCGGCGAAGGTGCCGATGCGAAGAATATCCGCCTGGCGCTCGAGGCCAGCCTGACGCGGCTGAAGACCGATTACATCGACCTCTACCAGATCCACTGGCCGAACCGCGGCCATTTCCATTTCCGCCAGAACTGGAGCTACAATCCCTTCAATCAGGACCGCCACGAGACCGTCGCCAATATGCTCGACATCCTGGAAACGCTCGGCGCGCTGGTGAAGGAGGGCAAGATCCGCGCGATCGGGCTTTCCAACGAAACGACCTGGGGCATACAGAAATACCTGACGCTCTCCGAACAGAAGGGCCTGCCGCGCGTTGCCAGCGTCCAGAACGAATATAATCTGCTCTACCGTCATTTCGACCTCGATCTCGCCGAGCTCTCGCATCACGAGGATGTCGGGCTGCTTGCCTATTC
>NZ_JBFTQY010000067.1:0-34313 GCF_056399245.1 Rhizobium sp. 01N447_2 | reverse complement strand
GACCGAGGCCTGGCCGGCCGTGCCGTTGTAGGTGTTGTTGTTGGCCCAGACGACGTTGGCGTTGGTATAGCCGCCGTACGACGTGTTATCGACCGCGGTGTTGTTCTTGTTCACCGATGGGTCGGCTACGGCGACGTTGTTGACCCAGGTGTTGTTGCTCGACTGCGCGTTGCTGAGTTCGCCGCGCCAAGTGCCGTCGTTCAGCGGGTCCTGATTGTTGTGGTATGCTGTGTTGTTCTGCACCGTGATGGAGTCGCTCCAGGCAACCTGGATGCCTTTGCCGCCGTTCTCGTAGACCAGGTTGTTGTCGACAAGGGTCTTAAACGTATAGTTCGGATGACCATCCGTCTGTGTGCTCTGAAAATCGTCAATGATGATGCCGTTGCCATCGGTGTGCGCACCCGTCTTCGTGACGTTGTCGTGCGAGATGTTGTTTTGTACGATATTCCGGTAGCCGGTCGTCGAGGTATCGCCGGTGATGTTCCGGTTCTCGTAGATCGAGATGCCCGAGAACCAGCCTGACGACGCGTTATTGTAGGTCTCGTTCCCTACGATCTTGACGAAGTCAGAATAGTTGAACTGAATGCCCGACTCCCCGCTGTCGTGGACCTTGTTGTTGAGAATTGAGACGTGATGGACGTTGTTCGCTTCGATGCCGTCACCGTTGCCGCCCTTGATGTCGAAGCCGTCGATTGTCACGTAGTTGGCGTTGACACTGATCCCGGTGTACGAGCCCGCGGGCGGCCGGATCAGCGCTGCGCCGGGCACTTCCGAGCGTAGCGTGATGTCGCCTGCCGCCGAGCCGTCCTTGTCGATGTTGATGCTCTCGTTGTACGTCCCTGGCTTCACCACGACCTCGTMGCCGGGCCTAAGGTTCGCCGCCATTGCCTCGCTGATCGTGTGAAAAGGAGACGAGGCACTGCCGTTACCGCCGCCGCTGCTGGTCGTCGCTACGTAGTATGTCGTCATGGTCTTGTTCCTCAACCTTAGCGTTGTCTTTGCCGGTACTATTTTTGGTTAATCAGGCGTTACGGCGAGGGGTTATAGGGCGACATCCTGGAGGGCGCAACAGTAGAGCGACAGTAAGTGCTTGAGAAACATAGCCATATTGCTGCCACATTATCCAAATCGATCCGAAGTTACGTTTTGAAATATTTAGTGAATTTCGAGTCGCCCGAATTGAGGCAGTATAAAGGTCTCGCATGCCGCGAATTATTCTTTCTGCAACTGCAGCGATATGCGTCCCTTGAAAACATTAGAAAAACCTGATGGGCGTGACTGGATTCCTCCCGCCAAGGGCGGAATCGACATTTTTTCTGAATTTAGCGATTTTGGGCAGCGTCGACTTACCGATTGGTACTGATCGAGATGGTAAAGGGAGCAAAGCACGACTCAAAATACGTGCAGCCCCGACTGTCGACGAGGATAGGATCTTCCTCCTGCCAAGCGTCCATACCCGTCTTCCTTGGCCTCCGGTGAGAAGAGCCGCGGCTCTGAATATCCACGCCTGCGTACTTCGGGAAAACCTTCGACGAGAGCTGGAATGTCGAAGAGGTCAGCCCTCATCTCGTCCTCGCTCAGCGCTTTTTTTGAGAAGCAGGAAATCGCGGCCGACAAACGATCCAACGCGCTTATTGCTTCTCGTCGGAAACAGCGGTGATCTCAGTGAACGACCGAGAGGTAGCGGATGCCGGCTTCATCAGCCGCTCTCATCAGCGCTTCCCGCGCGGCGTTTGGGGGCGTGGTGCCGCGGATGGCGTCGAGGCATGTCCTCACCGCCACGACATACTCCTCGCCATCATCCCCAGGCCATTCGGAAATGAGCATGGTGGCTGCGTCGCCGAGGGTCCTGACGACGCTGTATTTATCTTGGCCGCTCATGAGCATCCTCAGTGCGGGAAACTGATGCGATGTGTACCGATTCATGACATTTGGTCCTTGCATCATCAACATATTAGTAACCTTGCAAGAAGCGTTCCAACCGGAACTGCTGCATGATCATCCGCGGATGGTTCCGCAAAAACAGTCGGCAACTGAACGGGGAGATCGATGCAGTCGCAGAGCGGTCAAGCCGATCTACGTCAAAGCGCGGCCGAGCAGGTCCGAATTGATCTTGGGATGCTTCTCGGATGGATGATAGGCTCCAATGAGGGCTGCCGTTACCATGATCGACACCGAAAGGAATGATGCGACGATGCTCAACACGGGAACCGGAGACTTTCGACCCGCCCAGAAGAAGACAAAGCCAGCCGCGAACGCAAAGAACCAAAAGACCAGGACTTCGCCCATTATCCTCGCGAATACCTCCATTGCTCCGGAGGACACCGAAACCACTGTGTCCAATCCTCCGAGCCACAACACGATGTTCAGCACCATATCCGCAATGAAGGCCAATACCATCGATCCTATCAAAAACCGTGACATCTCGTTTCTCCGCTGAAATCTTAAGCTGTTGTTTTGTCAGGCGCAGCTTTCGATCAGATTATCTGGATTGATAAAATGCTCAGGGCCTTGCCCCTTGTCCGATTGGGCAGCAATTCGAGGCAATGCCTACACAACCAAGTGGCCGGGAACTTGTTTTAAACACATTGCCGTCTTATTGATTCTTCTATCGAAATTGCTTGTCGAGCTTGGTTTGCGCCCTTGGCGTCCCAGCTGATCTTTCCTTTCAAAATCGATTTCTGCGCCGTCCGGCAGCCGCCGGAGGGTGATTGTCATGCCGGTTGAGGGGGATCGTCATGAACGCAGGCAATTCTTTGATCGACGCAAGCCTCCGCCAAACACCCATCGTCGCTGCCTGATATGCCTTCGGTCTTTGACCGCGGATGTCAGTGGCGGCATTCAGGCTGGGTTTTCCAGCCATTGAGGAGAATTTCATGAGCAAGACCAATGCAGAAGCACTGTTGCGCAAAATGCAGCGCCAGGTCGCCAATACCAGTGGCGGTGGCCATCTCGGCGGCACCAACTTCGGTCAGGGCAATGACGCCAAGACCTCGTCCGGAAGCGGCAATCGCCCGGCAGGCAAGGGCAGGCCGCCAAGTGGCGGCAAACGCTGACAACAGCGCCGCGCGTCTTTTAAGCCGCGCAAAGGACGCTGTAGCACTTTGAATGGCTGCATCGCGATTGAAGACAACCCCGCCATAATGGCGGGGTTTTTGTTTGATGGGCCTCTGAACGCCTACGGCGGATTGGATCTGCTCGGCTCTTCTCAGCGATCCAGGAAATGATCGAAGTAGACCTGGGGGATGGGGTAGGCGTAGACGCCCCTGTCGACGAAACTGTACCTATAGAGGCAACTTCTGAGAGCCGCGTTGTAATAGAGGCTGTGCGGCTCCGTTGAGCCGCGTCGCCATGAGCCTGCCTCCGGCACGCACCGCTGAAGCGCTTTATCGTATCGAGCCAGGAGCACCGGGTCGGTATCGACCCGAATGCCGCTGTAGGATTGATAGTTTGAAGGAGATTCTGCGGCCGATATACAGCCCAGGCTAAGTGCAAGACCAACGACTGCCATCAATCTCATTGGATTTATTCCCCCCTGATCGATTATCGAAGTATCGAGCAGAACGTTATTAGTTCCAGTGCCTGCGGGCAAGCCCCGCTTGTTGCGGCCTCTACATCCGCGGCGTGATCTTCTGGATGGCCGACCGTGAGAAATGAGCGAGATCATCTCGCCAAGCGCACCGGCGGCTTGAGAGCCGCCGCCACAGGATGGCGGCAGCAATTTTGTACCGATCAATCCAAGAGATCGGCGGGAACCTTGCCGCCATTTTCCGAAAGCCGCTTCATCAGCGCCTTGTGCAGCCACATGTTCATTTTTGCGGAATCGTTGGTGTCGCCGGTATAACCGAGCTCTGCGGCGAGTTCCTTGCGCTCAGCCAGGCTTGCATCCATCCCGACAGCCTTCATCAGGTCCACGATCGAGTGACGCCAATCGAGTTTCTGGCCGTTCTTCTTCACAGCCGCGTCGAGGATGGGCACGATATCGATTGTGGCTGTGGCCGGCTTACTCTGAGCAGGAGAGGCCGCAGGCGTCGGACTGGGCGCTGCCGACGGTGAGGCAGGCGCTTGCGCTGGCTCTATCTTCGGCGCGCCGGCAGCAACGGGTTCAGCTGCTTTCGCCTCTCCGAAGATCGCATGTTTGATTTTGTCGAAAATGCCCATTCTTGAACCTCCAGTTCCATCAGATGAGAACATGCTGAAACATGGCCTTCCCGCCTGATATATCCAGACGGAAGGGGAGTTATTTTTAGCAATCTAAATCGGAGGTGGAAAAGTCAATTCGGGGGCAGGGTGTAGTCGGTCTGCGCGAAAACGTTGCAAATGGATCAATCGCCGCCAACCGTATCGCAAACTGAGCTTTGCTTGCTGGGCTCCGAAGATTTCTGGCGCAATGGGGAGGAAATACTCCGCCGGCTCTCCAGTTGCTGCAAGACATGTTTGCTTTCGGCACAGTCGGGCAGATAATTCGCACTTCAATAACCGTGAATCATCATCGTACGCCGCCGAACCGACTTGCCGCGCCGTCTCGTGAAACATTCGTCATCCCTTCACGTTGCCTTGCCATGGACGTCCTGAAGTTGCAGGCGTCCGATCGATCGAAGGCACGCGCGTTCCTCGATTTTCGACTGCCGGGCAGATCGTTCGGCGGAATGGAAACGGAGGAAAACATGACCCATAACCACCATAGACTGTCCTTTGCAGTGCTGACATCCACCTGCGCCCTCCTTGCCATGACGGCGAGCGATGCGCGTGCGATCGATGTCGGTGTGTCGGTGAATGCAGGCACTGCCGTCCGCGCCGATGTCGGGGCTTCGCTTGGCGGTGGGAGCGGCATCAGCGCCGATGCCGATGCATCCGTTGGCGGCTCGAACGGCGTCAATGCCGATGCGACCGCCGATGTCGGTGGCGGCAACGGTGTCGATGCAGACGCCAACGCCAGGCTCGGCGGCGGGCGTGGCGTCAATGCCGATCTGAATGCACGCACCGGCGGCTCCGACGGAATCGACGCCAGGGCCACCGCCTCGGTCGGTAGCGGTGCTGGCGTCGATGACAATCTCGCTATCGGCCGTGTAGACGAGGCTGGCGGCAAGGCTACGGCGACGCCCGCCAGCACCTTCAGCGCGTCGCAGACACGCACCCTGGAGGCCTTCCGCAGCATGCCTGTCAATGACCAGCGCAAGATGCTCGTCCGTTGCGCCGATATCTCCGCCTCCGGCGGTGATTCCGGCCTTGCCGGTCTCTGCAGTCTGTTGCAGGCGACAGCCTCCCGCTGAACATGCAAAACCCGCCGAGCCAGCGGCTCGGCGGGTCTTTTCAAAGGATGCTTCGATCTAAGGCATGTTGCGCAAAGGTGCGCGGCGGTTTTGCGACAACGACATGCGCAACAACAACGACCTAAAGCGCGAGCAGCGAATCTGAAAGATCGCGACGCGCTTTAGTGCAGGATCTGGCTCAGGAACAGCTTGGTGCGTTCGTGCTGCGGATTGTCGAAGAACTCGGCCGGTGAATTCTGCTCGACGATCTGGCCCTGGTCCATGAAGATGACGCGGTTGGCGACCTGGCGGGCAAAGCCCATTTCGTGCGTGACGCAGAGCATGGTCATGCCTTCCTCGGCAAGACCCACCATGGTGTCGAGCACTTCCTTGATCATTTCGGGATCGAGCGCCGAGGTCGGCTCGTCGAACAGCATGATCTTCGGGTTCATGCACAGCGACCGGGCGATCGCCACGCGCTGCTGCTGGCCGCCGGAGAGCTGGCCCGGATATTTGTTGGCCTGCTCCGGAATCTTGACCCGCTTGAGGAAGTGCATGGCCACTTCTTCGGCCTGCTTCTTCGGCATCTTGCGCACCCAGATCGGCGCCAGCGTGCAGTTTTCGAGGATCGTCAGGTGCGGGAAGAGGTTGAAGTGCTGGAACACCATGCCGACTTCGCGCCGGACTTCGTCGATCTTCTTCAGGTCGTTGGTGAGCTCGGTGCCATCGACGATGATGTTGCCCTTCTGATGCTCTTCCAGGCGATTGATGCAGCGGATCATCGTCGACTTGCCCGAGCCCGACGGACCGGCGATGACGATGCGCTCGCCACGCATGACCTTCAGGTTGATGTCGCGCAGCACGTGGAAATCGCCGTACCACTTGTTCATGTTGATGATCTCGACCGCCACTTCCGTTGCGGAAACGGTGAGCTTTTTCGCTGGAGCTTCAGCCATGACTATTTTCCCTCATTTTTATCGTTTTAGCGTTCTTATCGTTTGTGGCCGGTATCGAGATGGCGTTCCATGAAACCTGAATAGCGCGACATGCCGAAGCAGAATAGCCAGAAGATGAAGCCCGCGAAGATCAGACCCGTGATCGGCGTGACAGCGCTTGCCCAGTTGGCATCGGAGAAGTTCAGCTTGACGATGCCAAGCAGATCGAACATGCCGATAATGGTGACCAGCGACGTGTCCTTGAACGTTCCGATGAAGGTGTTCACGATGCTCGGGATCACCAGCTTGATGGCCTGCGGCATGATGATCAGCCGGGTCTTTTGCCAATAGCCGAGGCCAAGTGAATCGGCGCCTTCGAACTGTCCCTTCGGGATCGCCTGAAGGCCGCCGCGGATCACTTCCGCCATATAGGCCGATGTGAAGATCGACACACCGATCAGCGCCCGAAGCAGTTTGTCGACGTTCCAGCCTGTGGGAAGGAAGAGCGGCAGCATGACACTTGCCATGAACAGAACGGTGATCAGCGGAACGCCTCGAATGACCTCGATGAAGGTAACGCAGAGCATCCGGATGACGGGCATCTTCGAGCGGCGTCCCAGCGCAAGCAGAATGCCGCAGGGTAAGGAGACGGCAATACCGACAAAGGACAGAACGAGCGTCACCATCAACCCGCCCCAGAGCGGAGTATCCACCACTTCGAGGCCGAAGCCGCCGTGAAGAAGCCAGAAGGCGATGACCGGCAGGACGGCGAACAGAAGAATGGCGTTCAGGCCCTTGCGCGGCGCCGACGGGATCAACATCGGAACCAGCAGCAGAATGAACAGGATCCCGACGATCGCCGGCCTCCAACGCTCATCGAGCGGATAGCGGCCGAAGATAAACTGATCGTACTTGGCGCTGATGAAGGCCCAGCATGCACCGCTCCAGCCGTCAGGCTGGATGCCGCCCTGGATCGTCGTCGCGCAGAATGTGCGGTCCGGACCTGACCATACGGCCTGAATGAACAGCCAGTTGACGAGATGCGGCACGGCCCATGCGATGAGCGCAAGAGCCAGGATCGTCAGGATCACGTCCTTCGGAGTTGCCAGGAGATTGCGACGTATCCAGGCGACGGCTCCCCTCTCGCCGGGGGGCGGCGGTTCGGCGGCAAGGATGGACGTTCTGACAAAGGGTTTATCGGCGACCGACATCTTATCTCTCCACCAGTGCCATCTTGGCATTGAACCAATTCATGAACAGCGACGTGAGAATGCTCAAGCTGAGATAGACGATACCCCAGATGCAGACGATCTCGATCGCTTGACCGCTCTGATTGAGGATCGTGCCACCGACGGCAACGAGATCCGAGAAACCGATCGCGATGGCGAGTGAGGAGTTCTTGGTCAGGTTCAGGTACTGGCTCGTCAGCGGCGGGATGATGATGCGCAGCGCCTGCGGCACCACGACAAGTCTCGTCACGCTCGACGGATGCAGCCCCAGCGCGCCGGCTGCTTCGGATTGTCCCTTTGCAACGCCGCGAATGCCGCCGCGAACGATCTCGGCGATGAACGAGGCGGTATAGAAGGACAGAGCGAGAAACAGCGACATGAATTCGGGGCCGACGACGGAGCCGCCCGTGAGGTTGAATTTTCCGGCAACCGGAACGTCGAAGGTGAGCGGAAAGCCGGAGACAACGAAGACCAGCAATGGCAAGCCGACGATCAGCGCGATCGACGTCCATACGGTGTGGAACGGTTGGCCGGTTGCGGCTTGGCGTTTGTGGGCCCAGCGCACGATGATGATGGTGGCGACAATCGCAATCAGCAGGGCGATGCCGACCGCTATCATACCTGTCTCGAAGATCGGCTTCGGGAAGGCTAGTCCTCTGTTGTTGAGGAACATGTTGAACGGCAGACCCACCGACTCGCGCGGCTGCGGCAGGACGGAGAGAACGCCGAGATACCAGAAAAAGATGACGAGCAGCGGCGGAATGTTGCGGAAAATCTCGACATAGACCGTGCAGAGCTTGGCAATCAGCCAATTGCGCGACAGCCGGCCGATCCCGATCAGGAAGCCGATGATGGTCGCCGTGAAGATCCCCGTCACCGCCACCAGCAAGGTATTCAGAATGCCGACGAGAAGTGCGCGCGCATAAGTCGAGTCACTCGAAAAGCTGATCAGCGACTGGCCGATTTCGAAACCGGCGCGACCGCGAAGAAAGCCGAAACCCGATGCCGTATTGCTGCGGGCAAGGTTCACGGCCGTGTTGTGGGCCACCCACYACACAAAGCCCACGAGAACAACGATTGTCAGAACCTGGTAAAATATGCTCCGGTATTTCGGGTCGTACATTGCCGACCGGAAACTCCAGCCGGTGCCATGCAAAGGTGTCGTATCCACAGCCTCATGCGTCATGCCGCGCCAATCCCCTTGTGCCCGTTTTCGGGCTTTCTTTTTAGCTTTTTTGGAAGTGGGAAGGCGGCTTGGCCGCCTTCCCGGTATTTCATGGGCTCGATTAACGAACCGGCGGTGCGTACTGGATGCCGCCCTTGTTCCACAGAGCATTCAAGCCGCGCGCGATCTTGAGGGGGCTACCCTGACCGATGTTGCGCTCGAAGATTTCGCCATAATTGCCGACGCCCTTGATGACGTTGGCGGCCCAATCATTGGTCAGGCCGAGATCGGTGCCGATCTTGGTGTCGGTCTCGCTGCCGAGGAAGCGCTTGATATCCGGGTTCGGCGAGTTCTTCATCTCGTCGACATTTGCCTGGGTAATGCCGAACTCTTCGGCATTGATCAGCGCATAAGCCGTCCAGGAAACGATGTCGAACCACTGGTCGTCACCCTGACGGACGGCCGGGCCAAGCGGCTCCTTGGAGATGATCTCAGGAAGGATGACGTGTTCGTCGGGATTCTTCAGCGTCAGACGCAACGAATAGAGACCGGATTGGTCGGTCGTGTAAACGTCGCAACGACCGGCGTCATAGGCCGCGTTGACCTCAGGAAGATTTTCGAAGACGACCGGATTGTACTGCAGATTGTTCGTCTTGAAGTAATCGGCGAGGTTCAGTTCGGTCGTCGTGCCTGACTGTACGCAGACTGCGGCGCCGGAGAGCTCGAGAGCCGACTTCACGTTCAGGCCCTTGCGCACCATGAAGCCCTGGCCGTCATAATAGGTGACAGGACGGAAGTTGAAGCCGAGTGCGGTGTCGCGATTGATCGTCCAGGTCGTATTGCGCGAGAGAACGTCGATTTCACCGGACTGCAGAGCGGTGAAGCGTTCCTTCGCGTTTGTCGGCGTGTACTTGACCTTGGTGGGGTCGCCGAACACGGCCGAAGCGACGGCCTTGCAGAAGTCGACGTCGAAGCCGGCCCAATTGCCGGAAGCGTCAGGTGCGGCAAAGCCGGTAAGGCCGGTATTGACGCCGCACTGAACGAAACCCTTTGCCTTGACGTCTGAGAGAGTGGTGGCGGAGGCGGCCGAGGCGCCAGCTGCCAAAACTGCTGCGCCGATGGCGGCGGACAGGAGCTTATTTTTCATTTTCCCAACCTTTTCCGTTGTCTTATCTTTTCTTGTGGAGAGTGCGTGCAGACAATCCGTGCCGCCCCCCCATTGTCTCGACACCCTCCCGGCGCGAGTGACCCTATCACAGTCGCAAATGTCACTATGGTCAAGTGTCGCGCCCAATAATTGCGGCAAAATTCAGAATTTTGGTAGATTGCGCTGCATTCATGGGCGGTTGGCTATGAAATAGGCGTCGGGTTGCGGAAAAATAACGCGAAAATCGAAATTTCCATCATTTCGGATCCTCGCCTGCAACCGATCTTCAAGGGGTTGACCCGAAACGGCGGGGCGTCCAAAAGTCTGGTTTCGCGACCCTTCGCCAAAGGCTATTCCCGACATGAAAGACAAAGACAGCTTGCTGCAGAATGCCGGCATCAACACCCGCCTGACCCATATCGGCAACGACCCTTTCGACTATCACGGCTTCATCAATCCGCCGGTCGTGCATGCCTCGACGGTGTTGTTTCCGAATGCGCGGGCGATGGAGACGCGCACGCAGAAATACACCTACGGAACGCGCGGCACACCGACGACGGATGCGCTCTGCGAGGCGATCGACGCGCTCGAAGGCTCGGCCGGCACGATCCTCGTCCCCTCGGGCCTTGCGGCCGTCACCATCCCGTTCCTGGGTTTCGTCGCTGCCGGCGATCATGCGCTGGTGGTCGATTCGGTCTATGGTCCGACCCGCCATTTCTGCGACACGATGCTGAAGCGCCTCGGCGTCGAGGTGGAATATTACGATCCGGAGATCGGCGCCGGCATCGAGGMATTGTTCCGGCCGAACACGAAACTCGTCCATACCGAGGCCCCAGGCTCCAATACCTTCGAAATGCAGGATATTCCGGCGATCTCGGCGGTTGCGCACCGCCATGGCGCCGTCGTCATGATGGACAATACCTGGGCAACGCCGCTCTATTTCAGGCCGCTCGATCACGGCGTCGACATCTCGATCCACGCATCGACGAAATATCCGTCCGGCCATTCCGATATTCTGCTCGGAACCGTTTCGGCCAATGCCGAGCATTGGGAGCGGCTGAAGGAGGCGAACGGTGTGCTCGGCATCTGCGGCGCACCCGATGATGCCTACCAGATCCTGCGCGGATTGCGCACCATGGGCCTGCGCCTCGAGCGGCACTATGAAAGCGCGCTTGATATCGCGGAATGGCTGGAGGGCAGGGAGGATGTCGCCCGCGTACTGCATCCGGCCCTGCCGAGTTTCCCCTCCCACCATCTCTGGAAGCGCGATTTCAAAGGCGCCAGCGGCATCTTTTCCTTCGTGCTTGCCGCTGATGGCCCCGAGAAGTCCAGGGCAAAGGCGCATGCCTTCCTCGACGCGCTCAGGATTTTCGGTCTCGGTTATTCCTGGGGCGGCTATGAAAGCCTCGCCTTGCACGCCTATCTCAACGATCGCACGGTCGCCAAGGCGCCGACGGACGGTCCGGTCATCCGCCTGCAGATCGGCATCGAGGACGTGGCCGACCTCAAGGCCGATATCGAGCGGGGATTTGCCGCCGCAAGCGCCATCTGACCGGACACGCTTTGTCGTCGCTGGCAGCTGCTCACGGCAGATCTGCAGCCCGATAACCGTAGATCCAGTCGAGATCTGCCGCCAGGCTTAGTGGCGGCTTGAGGCCGAGCACGAGATCGCGGCCGATCCGGATCGGCCCTTTGGCATGATAGGCAAACCGGTTGAAGGCGCCGCGCTGGCGGAGCTTCGCGATGCGCGGCGCGCGATGTCGTTCGAAGAGCGCCAGCGCTTCCGCCACGGGACGGTTCGAAAGAAACGCGGCCAGTTCGTAGGCGTCTTCGATCGCCATCGCCGCTCCCTGGGCGGCAAACGGCATCATCGCATGTGCGGCGTCGCCGATCAGAATCGTCTTTCGGCCGTCCTGCCATGCGCCTGATGTGGTTTCGAACAGCGGCCAGAACGTCAGCTTCCGGTGTTTTTCAAGCAGCGAGACGATCGCGGCGTTCCAGCCGGAAAGGCGCGCCCGCAGCTGCGCCCGCTGCTCGGCCGTCGTCTCGCTTTGCCAGGCCTGCGGCGCGATATTACCGGCGGTGATCGCCACCATGTTGAAGCTGCCGGTCTCCCTGAGCGGGTAGCAGACGAGATGTGCCGAACCGCCGAGAAAAGCCGAAACGCTTGCCCGGTCGAGGAAACCAGGCGCCTCATTTTCGGGAATGGTAAAGCGATAGGCGATATTGCCGGAAAAACGCGGCGAGGGGCTGCCCACAACGGATTGCCGAAGCTTCGACCAGACGCCGTCGGCGCCGATGACGACATCGGCCGCCCGCTCGAAAGGCGGTGGGGTCGTGTCCATCCGCACGCCGAGGTGAAGCCGGCAGAGCGGATCGGCCGTAACCGCAGCCAAAAGGGCTTTTTGCAATGTGGTGCGGTGCAGGACGCCATAGGGAGCGCCCCAGCGTTCCCGCGCAAATTTACCAGCCGGCACCGCCGCGAGCTGGCGAAGCGAACTGCCCGATATCAGCCGGATCGCGTCCGGCTCGAGCCAGACCTTTGACAGTCCTTCAAGGATACCGAATTCGGCAAGGATGCGGGAGGCGTTCGGCGAAACCTGCAATCCGGCGCCGACGTCGGTGAGTTCGCCCGCCTGCTCGAAGATCTCCGAACTGATACCCCGGCGCGAAAGCGCAAGGGCAGCTGTCAGCCCTGATATCCCGGCGCCGATGATGGCGGCATGTTCGACCGGCATTCTCCGTCCGATCCGGATCTGGACTGACTACGCCGCCTTCACGTGGAAAACGCAACCGGCCGGATTGGTCTGGCTGGGCTTGAGCGCGGAATTGAAGCGATAGAGCGTCGAGCAATAGGAACAGACCTTCTCGTTGTCGTCGCCCATGTCGATGAAGATATGCGGATGATCGAAGGGAGCCGAAGCGCCGGTGCACATGAATTCCTTGACGCCGACTTCGATAACGTGGTGACCGCCGTCGTTCTGGAAGTGGGGAATGTTGTGGCCGGCCATGTCGCTCTCCGAATGCTTTGAAATGTGCGCGAACCTTATAAGCCTTCGCCGCAAATGTGTAGAGCCAAACCGCCGCGCCGGGCACAGTTTTTAGCCGCAGTTTTTGGCTTCACGATGAAAGGCCGCTCGACTATGGTCGCGCCAAAAAGGAAGGCCCGATGAACCTGAATACACCCGCATTTTCAAGCTTCACCCATGACGGATTGCAGCTCGCCTTCTTCGATGAGGGCGATCCGGCCGGTGTGCCCGTGTTGTTGATCCACGGCTTTGCCTCGACCGCAAACGTCAACTGGGTGCATCCGGGCTGGCTGAAGACGCTCGGTGACGCCGGCTACCGGGTGATCGCCATGGACAATCGCGGCCACGGCGCAAGCGACAAGCCGCACGATGCCGAAGCCTATCGTCCATGGATCATGGCCGGCGATGCGATCGCGCTGCTCGACCATCTCGCCATCCCGGAAGCAAATGTCATGGGCTATTCGATGGGCGCGCGCATTTCCGTCTTTGCCGCACTTGCCAATCCGCATCGGGTCCGTTCGCTGGTTCTCGGCGGCCTCGGCATCGGCATGACGGACGGCGTCGGTGACTGGGACCCGATCGCCGATGCGCTGCTGGCTCCCTCGCTCGACGCGGTGACGCATGCCCGCGGCCGGATGTTCCGCGCCTTCGCCGAGCAGACGAAGAGTGACCGCGTCGCCCTTGCCGACTGCATCCGCGGCTCGCGCGATCTCGTTGCCCGTTCCGATATGGCCAAGATCGACATGCCGACGCTGATCGGCGTCGGCACCAAGGATGATATCGCCGGCTCGCCGCAGGAATTGGCGGCGCTGATGCAAAATGCCGAAGCGCTCGATATTCCGGGCCGCGATCATATGCTCGCCGTCGGCGACAGGGTTTTCAAGCAGGCGGTGCTGGCCTTCTATGCAAGGGTCGCCCATCGCTGACAACATCGTGATGCCGAAAAACCATGCTAAAAAACCATGGCGACGGCACCCATTTATGTTATTGGCGTTTTCCTCTATATATTGGCATTCCGAAAACGGCATTCCTTCCGGCAACGAGGAGAGCGGCGATGGTCGCAAAGACTGACATCCGTGCTTTTGAGACAGGCCATCCGCTGAAGGTGATGGATCCCATCTGGGACAGCCTGCGCGAGGAAGCCCGGCTCGCCGCCGAACGGGATCCGGTTCTCGCCGCCTTCCTCTATTCTACGGTGATCAACTACCATTCGCTCGAGGAATGCGTCATCCACCGCATCTGCGAACGTCTCGATCATCCCGACATGCAGGCGAACCTGCTTCGCCAGACCTTCGAGGAAATGCTTCTCGACTGGCCTGACTGGAGCTCCATCCTGCGCGTCGATATCCAGGCGATCTATGACCGCGATCCCGCATGCCTGCGCTTCATGGAGGCGGTGCTTTATTTCAAGGGCTTCCATGCGCTGCAGACACATCGTCTGGCCCATTGGCTGCTGAACCGCGGCCGGCGCGATTTCGCGCTCTATCTGCAGAGCCGCTCCTCCAGCGTCTTCCAGACCGACATCAATCCGGCCGCCCGTATCGGCAAGGGCATCTTCCTCGATCACGCCACCGGCCTCGTCGTCGGCGAGACGGCCGTCATCGGCGACAACGTCTCGATCCTGCACGGTGTCACACTCGGCGGCACCGGCAAGGAGGGCGCCGACCGCCATCCGAAGATCGGCTCTGGCGTCATGATCGGTGCCGGCGCCAAGATCCTCGGCAATATCGAGATCGGCTACTGCTCACGCGTCGCCGCCGGCTCTGTCGTCCTGAAGGCGGTGCCACCCAAGAAGACGGTCGCGGGCGTGCCGGCCAAGGTCGTAGGGGAGGCCGGTTGTTCCGAGCCGTCGCGCAACATGGACCAGGTAATCGGCGCCGATATTTGAGCGCTCGTTGGAAACAAGGATAGGAAAAGTCGGCGGGATCCGAGCGGGGAGGGCCATGAGCAAACGGCAACCTTGCCTTTACACCGCTGCATTTCCTGTGCAAGAAGCGGCCAATCAAGACTGCTTACGGAGATGACAGAGTGAAGCCAGAAGAAATCAAGAAGCTCGACGCCTATTTCAAGCGCATGTTCAATCCACAGATGATCGTCAAGGCGCGTCCGCGCAAGGATGATTCTGCGGAAGTCTATCTCGGCGAAGAATTTCTGGGTGTCGTCTATATCGATGACGAGGACGGCGACCGCTCCTACAACTTTTCGATGGCGATCCTCGACGTCGATCTCTGATCGCGTTCGAAAGCTTCAAAAGGACCGAACGGCGCGATCCGTTCGGTCCTTTTTTCGTTTTTTCGATTCGCAACGAGAATTTATTCAAAACTTCCGGTTGCGGCATTCTGATATATTTTAGCAAAATCAGTTAAAGACGTACGTGCCCCGGCGCGCTGCCTTTGTTATGTTATTGTAATGCAACCCTTGGATGTTTTGCAACGCACAAGACTACTTGACTATTTGTGCATTGCAGCTACCCTGCGGCCACCAACAGCCCAACGGAGGATGGCTCATGTTCAACTTTGAAGACGCCAACAAGAAGAGCAAGGAAGCCGTCGACACGGCCCTGAAGACCTATACCGACACGTCCAAGGGCTTTCAGGCAATCGCCGCAGAAGCCACTGAATATTCGAAGAAATCTTTTCAGGACGCGGTGACGCATTTCGAAACGCTGGCCGGCGTCAAGAGCTTCGAGGCTGCCTTCGAGCTGCAGACGAGCTACGTCAAGGCGTATTTTGAAGGCTTTGTCTCCGAGACGACGAAGCTCAGTGAGATGTATGCCGATCTAGCCAAATCAGCCTACAAGCCCTATGAGGCACCGATCGCCGCTGCGGTCGTCAAGACCGCCAAGTCGGTGTCGGCGGCGACGCCTGCTGCTGCTTGAACTGATTTCAAAGGCGCAACCTGCGCTACATATTGAAAAATGAAGACCGGCTACGCATCTGTAGCCGGTCTTTTTGTTTCCACTTTCGCTGCAGCGYCCGCATGGGATCGACCGGGGCTTTTTTGGTCTTTCCCGTGCATGCCGGCCATTTCTTGATTGCAGTGTCTGACAGGGGGCTTAAAATCAGCCTATTATGAACTAAGTTAGTGTTTCAGATATTCGGCGGGAAAAGCACCCTCCCATGCTCCGCTGGATTGCTTGAGGAATGAATGACAATGATCGCAAAGCCGATCCGGATGCAGAACGACAGCGAAAGGAACGGGGACAACGCAAATCGAACCTCGGTCATCACGCGCACCAAGCCGAAGACCAAGAAGCCCAATCTTTATCGTGTGCTGCTTTTGAATGACGACTACACTCCCATGGAATTCGTCATTCATATTCTGGAGCGTTTTTTTCAGAAGGATCGTGAAAGTGCCACCCGCATCATGCTCCATGTCCATAACCACGGCGTCGGCGAATGCGGAATATTCACATACGAGGTAGCGGAAACGAAGGTCAGCCAGGTGATGGACTTCGCCCGGCAGCACCAGCATCCGCTGCAATGCGTCATGGAAAAGAAGTGAGGATCTGAACGTGCCAACATTTTCGCCTAGTTTAGAGAAGGCGCTCCATCAGGCACTGACCTTTGCCAACGAGCGGCACCACGAATATGCGACGCTCGAGCATCTGCTGCTCGCCCTGATCGACGATGCCGATGCGGCCGCGGTCATGGGTGCCTGCAATGTCGATCTCGACGCGCTGCGCAAGACGCTCGTCGAATATGTCGATAACGAACTTTCCAACCTGATCACCGGTTATGACGAGGATTCGAAGCCGACCTCCGGCTTCCAGCGCGTCATCCAGCGTGCCGTCATCCACGTGCAATCGTCCGGCCGCGAAGAGGTGACTGGCGCCAACGTGCTCGTCGCGATCTTCGCCGAGCGCGAAAGCCACGCCGCTTATTTCCTGCAGGAGCAGGAGATGACCCGCTACGATGCCGTCAACTATATCTCCCACGGCATCGGCAAGCGCCCGGGCGTTTCGGAAGCGCGTCCCCCGCGCGGCGCCGAGGACGAAGCCGAAAGCAGCAAGCCGACGGCGCGCGGCGGCGAGGAAGAGGGCGGCCCCAAAAAGCAGCAGGACGCGCTCAAGGCCTATTGCGTCAATCTCAACGAGAAAGCCAAGGGCGGCAAGATCGATCCGCTGATCGGCCGTCACGCTGAAGTGAGCCGCACGATCCAGATCCTGTGCCGCCGTTCGAAGAACAATCCGCTCTATGTCGGTGATCCCGGCGTCGGCAAGACGGCGATCGCCGAAGGCCTTGCCAAGCGCATCGTCGAAGGCAAGGTTCCGGAAGCGCTCGCCGATGCAACGATCTTTTCGCTCGACATGGGCACGCTCTTGGCCGGCACGCGCTACCGCGGCGATTTCGAGGAACGCCTGAAGCAGGTCGTCAAGGAACTGGAAGAATATCCAGGCGCCGTGCTCTTTATCGACGAGATCCACACGGTGATCGGCGCCGGCGCCACCTCGGGCGGCGCAATGGATGCATCGAACCTCCTGAAGCCCGCCCTGTCATCGGGCGCGATTCGCTGCATTGGTTCGACCACCTACAAGGAATACCGCCAGTTCTTCGAGAAGGATCGGGCGCTGGTCCGTCGTTTCCAGAAGATCGACGTCAGCGAGCCGTCGATCGAAGATGCGATCGAGATCATGAAGGGCTTGAAGCCCTATTTCGAAGAGTATCACCACCTGCGTTATTCGAACGACGCCATCAAGTCGGCCGTCGAATTGTCGGCCCGCTACATCTCCGACCGCAAACTGCCCGACAAGGCTATCGACGTGATCGACGAAACCGGTGCGGCGCAGATGCTGCTGCCGCCGTCCAAGCGCCGCAAGCTGATCACCGAAAAGGAGATCGAGGCGACGGTCGCGACGATGGCGCGCATTCCGCCGAAGACCGTCTCCAAGGACGATGAAGCCGTGCTTGCCAATCTCGAGAAGGAACTGCGCTCGGTCGTCTACGGCCAGGATATCGCCATCGAAGCCCTTTCGACTTCGATCAAGCTGGCGCGCGCCGGTCTTCGCGAGCCGAACAAACCGATCGGCGCCTATGTCTTCTCCGGTCCGACCGGCGTCGGCAAGACCGAGGTGGCAAAGCAGCTGGCATCGTCGCTCGGCGTCGAACTCCTGCGTTTCGACATGTCGGAATATATGGAGCGGCACACGGTTTCGCGTCTACTCGGCGCGCCTCCCGGCTATGTCGGCTTCGACCAGGGCGGCCTTCTCACAGATGGCGTCGATCAGCATCCGCATTGCGTGGTGCTGCTCGACGAAATCGAGAAGGCGCATCCCGACATCTACAATATCCTGCTGCAGGTCATGGACCACGGCACGCTGACCGACCATAACGGCAAGAAGATCGATTTCCGCAACGTCATCCTGATCATGACGACCAATGCGGGCGCATCCGAAATGGYCAAGGCGGCGATCGGCTTCGGTTCGTCCAAGCGCACCGGCGAGGACGAGGAGGCGCTGACCCGTCTGTTCACGCCGGAATTCCGCAACCGTCTCGACGCGATCATTCCTTTCGCGGCGTTGCCGACAGCCGTTATCCACAAGGTCGTGCAGAAGTTCATCATGCAGCTGGAGGCCCAGCTTTCCGAAAGGAACGTCACCTTCGACCTGCACGAGGATGCGATCGCATGGCTGGCGGAAAAGGGTTACGACGAGAAGATGGGCGCCCGCCCGCTTGCTCGCGTCATTCAGGATACGATCAAGAAGCCGCTCGCCAACGAAATCCTCTTCGGCAAGCTGAAGAAGGGCGGTGTCGTCAACGTCACCGTCGGCCCGAAGGAAGATGGCAAGCCTGGCATCGTGCTCGAAGCCATCTCGGAAACGGCGCCGATCAAGCCGAAGCCCGAAGCCGAAGTCGTGCATCCCGAAGGCGATGATGGGGATGACGGCGAGCTGAAGACGAAGGCGGCCCGCAAGACCCGCGCCAAAGCAGTGCCGCAGGCCGAGCCTGAGGTTCGCGACGCCCCGAAGAAGGGAAGCGCGGTTCCGAAGGTTCCACGCAAGAAGTAAGATACCGTCACCGAATTGGAAAAGGCCGCGTCACTGCGGCCTTTTTCGTTTTCGGATCTGCATGCGCCCCTTTTCAGAGCCTGGTGTAGTCGATCTCGAGAAAGTCGGCGACCTCGGGCACCCAGCGGTCGCGCACGAAGGCAACATGCAGTGGATGGACGTTATAGGCGTCATAGCCAGCCTGATCGTCGAACTCCATCGAGAGGCCGAAGGTGAAATCGTTTTTCCGGCTTGTCTGCCGGAGCTGCTCGAAATTCCGCACGCTCGGGATATTGGCAAGCACCAGCGCGTCGGCGAGGAATGACTTTTCTTCAGCCGAGCCGGATTCGTGCTTAAGTCGGAATGCGACCGTGTGGCGGATCATGATCTTGTTCCAAATGATTGTCTGGATTGAATTCTCTGAAATCGACAGGTGTTGACCCTACGCCAGCGCGGCCCTGATCTTTTCGGCGTTGGCGGCGAGCACGGCACCGTCCTCCATCTTGCCGGAATGCGGCTTGAGGGCCGCGCCCTCATGCCGCGGGATGACGTGGAAATGCAGATGGAACACCGTTTGCCCGGCCGCCGGTTCGTTGAACTGGGCGATGAACACGCCATCGGCGTCGAAGACGTCCTTGACCGCATTGGCGATCTTCTGGACGACTGATATCGCATGGGTGAGGGTGGCTGGATCGGCATCGAGGAGATTGCGCGACGGCGCCTTGGGAAGGACGAGCACGTGGCCCGGCGCCTGCGGCATCACATCCATGAACGCGATGGTATACTCGTCCTCGTAAACCCGGTGCGAGGGGATTTCGCCGCGGAGGATCTTGGCGAAGATGTTGTTGTCGTCATAAGCGGCCGGGCTGGTCATCACGAAATCTCCTCGTTTTTCACAGCGCCGCGCGTCTTTTCAAACGCGCAAAGGACGCTGTAGCGCTTTGAATTGCTGCATAGTTTTATCCTTAAATCGATTCCGATTTAAGGAATATGCGTCGTTGATCGGGTAGCGCGACCGGTGCGGCGGCGTCAATCCTCCTGCAGACGCTCGCCCTTGCGGAAAGGACTGTGTTCGGTCAACAGCTCGCTCATCTGTTCGACATCGGCGCGCTCTCGCGCGAGATAGTCGCCGATCGCCCGGTGAAGGCCGGCATGAGCGACATAGTGGGCGGAATGCGTCGTCACCGGCAGATAGCCGCGGGCGAGCTTGTGTTCGCCCTGGGCGCCGGCCTCGACACGTTTCAGCCCTTTCGAAAGGGCGAAGTCGATCGCCTGGTGATAGCAGACCTCGAAATGCAGGAAGGGATGATCCTCGATGCAGCCCCAGTGACGGCCGTAGAGTGTATCGCCGCCGATGAAGTTGATCGCGCCGGCGATATAGCGCCCGTCGCGCTTGGCCATGACGAGCAGGATATCGTCGGCCATGCGCTCGCCGATCAACGAGTAGAACTTGCGGGTGAGGTAGGGCCGGCCCCACTTGCGCCCGCCAGTATCCATGTAAAACTTGAAGAACTGGTCCCAGATGCGTTCGGTCAGGTCGCGGCCGGTCAGCCAGTCGATGCTGATACCGTTTTCGAGGGCGGCGCGGCGCTCCTTGCGCAATGCCTTGCGTTTGCGCGAGGCAAGCGTTTCGAGAAATTCCTCGTGATTGGCATAGCCGTCATTGATGAAATGGAACTGCTGGTCGGTGCGGTGCAGATAGCCGTCCATCTCGAAGACGCCGATCTCTTCGTCCGGCACGAAGGTGATATGGGCCGAGGAGATACCGAGCCGGCGCACGACCTCCTTCAGGCTTTCGGCGATCGCGCTCTGGATCGGTAGCCGCTGCAGCCCCTCGGCGACAAGAAGACGCGGGCCTGTCGCCGGGGTGAACGGGATCGAGCACTGAAGTTTGGGATAATAACGCCCGCCGGCCCGCTCGAAGGCGTCGGCCCAGCCATGGTCGAAGACATATTCGCCCTGGCTGTGGTTCTTGAGATAGCCGGGCAGGGCACCGATCAACTCGCCGCGATCGGTCTCGAGCAGCAGATGGTGGCCGAGCCATCCCGTCTCTGCGTCGGCCGAGCCGGATTCCTCAAGCGACGATAGAARAGCGTGTGAAACGAAAGGGTTGTAGGCAATCGTAGCGCAGGTCTTCGACGCTCCGGAAAGCTTGGACCAGCTCTCCGGGGAAATCGCGGTGAAGGAGCGTTCGACGCGAATGGATAGTTCGTCAGTCATGGGACAAATGCGAAGCCTGTGGGAGGATGGTTTCGGCTCTGTCTCAGTCTGCGCATGATCTTGGCCAAAAAGCGAGCGTCAAGCAGCCACACGCGGATCGAAGCCTTCGAAGGTCATCTGGTCTGCGTTTGCGAATGTAAGCCGGCGCGCCTCTTCGTCACGCACCGTCCAGGTGATGACAGGAATGCCCTTTTCGCGTTCGCTGGTGATAAAGGCGTTCGGCAGATCGCCATAATAATAGGAGATGAAATCGAGGCCGATCTCCATCGCCTTCGCATGCGTGTTGAATGCGTCCGGCGTGTTGCCGTTGGCGGTCAGCCCGAGCGGGTAGGGCGAGCCAAGCGTCTTCAGATCGCGCAGCAGCCAGTGGTCGAAGCTCATCAGCGCCACCTTGCCCTCATAGCCTTCGAGCACCTCGAGCACGGCTTCGGCAAAACCTTCGTCATCGGCCTCGCGTCCCTTGAGCTCCAGCACCAGCGGCACCTTGCCCTTGACGAGGTCGAGGAGCTGGCGCAGCGTCGGCACCTTGTCGCTGGTGCCGCCGACGGCGATCAGTCCGAGTTCCCTGGAGGTGCGCTCGCGGATGTCGCCATTGAGATTGCACAGGCGCTGCAAGTCCTCGTCGTGAAAGATGACCGGCACGCCATCGGAGGCGTAATGCAGGTCGCATTCGATCGCAAAGCCCGCTTCGACGGCGCGCGAGAATGCCGAAAGCGTATTTTCCCAGATATGGGTGTTGAGATCGTGATAGCCGCGATGGGCGACCGGCAGGTCCCTGATCCAGGCAGCATTGGTCATTCGGCGATTTCCATGATAGCGTCTATCTCGACGGCGGCGTTCAACGGCAGGGCGGCCATGCCGACAGCAGCACGCGCATGTTTGCCGGCTTCGCCGAGCACGCCGGCAATCAGGTTCGAAGCGCCGTTGATGACGAGATGCTGCTCAATGAAGTCGGGCGCCGAGGCAACGAAGCCGTTCAGCTTGACGACGCGCCGGATACGGCCGAGATCACCGCCAAGTGCCGCCTTCGCCTGGGCAAGGATGTTGATTGCGCAGAGTTCGGCGCCGCGCTGGCCTGCTGCAACGTCGACGGTCTTGCCGAGATGGCCCGATACGGCGACCTTGCCGCCTTCGAGAGGCAGCTGGCCGGAGATGTAGAGGAGATTGCCGCTGATGACATAGGGAACGTAATTTGCAGCAGGTGCTGCGGCTTCGGGCAGGGTTATCCCCATCTCAATCAGGCGCGCTGCTATTTCATCGGACATTTTCGTCTCCGCTTTTGTTGTCAATTCTTCTAAAATTATGCATCAAGACTAGAATCTTTAATATGACAGTTTCGAGCCTCGATTTGGCCGAAAGCGTTCTTATAACATCGCGACCGAGTCCAACAGGAGTTAATGAATGTTCCGATCGAGTCTTGTCGCTCTGCTTCTCGCCAGTGTTTCCGCCAATGCATGGGCGGCTGCGCCCGCGGTAAGCGCTGCGATCGCGACCGGCCTCGTTGCACATCGTGCGGTCTACGATCTGGAATTGAAGGACGCCTCGGACCGCTCTGGCATCGCCGCCATGTATGGTCGCATGGTTTATGAGTTCGATGGCAGCTATTGCCAGGGCTTCACCACCAATTTCCGCTTCGTGACGCAGATCGACACCGGCGACAGCGTACGCGTCAGCGACCAGCAGACGAAGACCTTCGAGAACCTGAAGGACGGCAAGTTCACCTTCGACACCAAGTCCTTCACTGACGACCAGCTCGACAAGGAGGTCAACGGTGCGGCTCAGGATCAGCCGGATGGTGTCAAGGTCGATCTGACGCAGCCGGCGAGCCGCGAGCTCCAGCTTTTAGAAAGCCGTTTTCCCACGGAACATATGCTCGACGTCATCCAGCACGCCAAGGACGGCAAGCGCTTCTTCGAGGCGCGCGTCTTCGACGGTTCGGATGACGGCGACAAGTCGCTTGCGACGACGACGATCGTCGGCAAGCAGGAGACCCCGATCGCCGAGGAAACCGATGCCGGTAATGCCGGCGCCTTCTCCAAGACTGCCTTCTGGCCGGTAACGATCGCCTATTTCAACGAGAATGCGAAATCCGATGCTTTGCCGGTCTACCGCATGTCGTTCAAGCTCTATGAGAACGGCATCACCCGCGACCTGACGATGGATTACGGCGATTTCGTCCTGACCGGCAAGCTCGCCAAGCTGGAGCTGCTCGACCGCAAGGCCGAGGTTTGCAAATAGGCGGCGAGAGCACGCCTGTCATAAAACTGTATCATAAAATTCACTATGGTTCGGCGATCAGCGATGACTGAGTCGCCGTCTGTCGTCCTGCTTTTCGGGTCGGTGCGATCCCAGCGGCCAAGCCATTGCGATGACGTCTCTCCGTCAGACTGCGTAGACCATTACGCACCGCAAGCTTGAAAGCCCGAGCCATGGCCGATACCGATCTCGCGACTGTTCAGAATGCCGCCCTGCCGGTTGTCGTCGCCGATCCGGCGGAAATTGCCCGCATTTCCGATAGCATCAATATCACCGACCGCGCCGGCATCTCGGTCTATGGCGACCGCGCCCAGCAGGCGGTCAGCGATTATGCCGACAGGATCCTGCGCGAAGTCCGCAACAAGGATCTCGGCGATGTCGGCCGCCTGCTGACCGACATCATCCTCAAATCGAAAAGCCTCGATCCGGCATCGCTGAAGGATAAGGGTTTCCTCAGCCGCATGTTTCTCTCGGCCAAGGCCCGGCTCGAACGCTTCAAGGCGGAGTTCGAAGACGTGGCCGGCCAGATCGACCGGATCGGCCTGGAGCTCGACCGCCATAAGGATACGCTGAGGCGCGACATCGCGCTGCTCGACGACCTGCATGAGGAAACCAGGCAATCGATCATGCGGCTCGAGGCCTATGTTCAGGCCGGCAAGACTTTCGCCGAGCGTTTCCGCGGTGTCGATCTGCCGAGGCTGAAGGCGCAAGCCGAGGCGGCGGCGACCGGCCCCGGCGGCGGCATGCTCGAGGCGCAGACCTATCAGGACAGCCTGCAGGCGCTCGACCGGTTGGAAAAGCGGGTCTTCTACCTGCAGCAGGCCCGCCAGCTCGGCATTCAGCAGTTGCCGCAGATCCGCATCGTTCAGGCGGGCGACGAAACGCTGATCGAGAATCTGCAGGCGACTTCGGCGCTGACGGTGCCGGCCTGGAAGCAGAAGATGGTGATCCTGCTCGGCCTGACGCGGCAGAAATCGGCGCTCGATCTGCAGAAGGCGGTGACCGACGCCACTAACGACATGATCCGCCAGGCATCCGAGATGATGAAGGACCAGGCGATCGCCATCGAGCAGCAGTCGCAGCGCGGCATCGTCGATATCGACACGCTCGCCAAGGCGAACAGGGATCTGATCGATACCATATCAGGCGTGCTGCAGGTTCAGGAGGAGGGGCGTCGGAAACGGGCGCTCGCCGAGCAGCAGATGGAGCAGATGACGATCGAACTCAAGAAGGCGATGACCCAGGCGTGATCGGCAAGATGACGATGCGAGCACTGCTTTCAGGCCTGGCACTTCTTGCCCTTCTGTCCCTGTCCGGCTGCAATCCCTTCGGCCAGGGGCCGGAGTTTTCGATCGTATCGGGATCGGAGAATACCGTTCTGCAGCCGATCGTCGAGGAATTCTGCAAGCAGAAGAACGCCGCCTGCACCTTCAAATATGAAGGCACGCTCGATATCGGCCTGGCGCTGCAGAGCGACGAGGGCGTCGCGCAGGATGCAGTCTGGCCGGCCTCCAGCGTCTGGGTCGACATGTTCGACACCAGGCGCCGCGTCAAGAACCTGACCTCGATCGCCCAGACGCCGGTGGTATTGGGTGTGCGCAGGTCGAAAGCGCAGCAGCTCGGCTGGATCGACAAGGATGTCTTCATGAAGGACATTCTCGCTGCCGTCGAGAGCGGATCCCTGAAGTTCCTGATGACCTCGGCGACGCAATCCAATTCGGGCGCCAGCGCCTATCTTGCCATGCTGTCGAGCGCGCTCGGTAACAAACCGGTGATCGAACCCGGCGATCTCGACGACAAACACGTCCAAGAGAGCGTCCGGTCGCTGCTGTCAGGTGTCGTGCGCTCTTCCGGTTCTTCCGGCTGGCTTGCCGATCTCTATGTCGAATCCGCCGGCAAGGGCACGGTCTACGACGCGATGTGGAATTACGAGGCGGTGCTGAAGGAAACCAACGACAAGCTTGTCGCCCTGTCGCAGGAACCGCTTTACGCGATCTATCCGGCCGATGGTGTGGCCATGGCGGATTCACCGATCGGTTTCGTCGATCATGGCCGCGGGCCAGAAGTCCAGACCTTCTTCAACGATCTGCTCGCCTATCTGAGCTCTGCCCCCGTGCAGCAGCGCATCGCCGATACCGGCCGGCGCATTCCGCTGACCGGCGTTGCAGCAAAACCGGACCCAAGCTGGAATTTCGACCCCGCCCGGCTGGTGACGGCGATCCGCATGCCGGAGGCCGGCGTCATCCGCCAGGCGCTCAACCTTTATCAGGCGGCGCTGCGCAAACCGTCGCTGACCGCGCTCTGCCTCGATTTTTCCGGCTCGATGCAGGGTGACGGCGAAGACCAGCTGCAGAAGGCGATGCGTTTCCTGTTGACGCCCGACGAGGCGAGCAAGGTGCTGGTGCAATGGTCGCCCGCCGACCAGATTATCGTCATTCCCTTCGACGGCAGCGTGCGCAACACTTTCATGGCCAGTGGAAACCCGCTGGAGCAGGAAGGGCTGCTGAACGAGATTTCCCGGCAGAAGGCCGATGGCGGCACGAATATGTATGCCTGCGCTGAACGGGCTCTGCAGCAGATTACCCGAACTGACAGGCTCTCGACTTATCTGCCTGCCATCGTCATCATGACCGACGGCAAGTCCGATGATCAAAGCCAGGCTTTCATGCGTTCATGGAACGCGATGGAGCCACATGTGCCGATCTTCGGCATCACATTCGGCGATGCCGACAAGACCCAGCTCGACAGCCTCGCCAAGCTGACCTCAGCGCGCGTGTTCGACGGCGGTTCGGATCTCGCCACCGCCTTTCGTACGGCGCGAGGCTATAATTAGGACAGGCATGCGCAACTGGCTCGGCAATGACGGCAACTGGATCGTAGCGGGACTGGCGGCGGCAATCACCGTGCCGCTCTTGAGCTTTGCCGCCGGCATGCCGTTCTGGATCGCTGCCATCATCGCCCTCCTGGTCTTTGCCGGCCTCGTCATTCTGCTTGCGCCGCGCCGGCTGTTCGAAGGCCTCGATATCAAGAGCATCGGCAGCGGACGCGTCGCCTTTGCCCGTGAGCTGCTGGTGGCCGCCGTTCCCTTTGCCGAACGCCTGGAGACTGCCGCGGATGTGATCGGCGACAAACAGATGGCGGCCGCAGTCCGGCATCTCGCTGAAATCGCCGCCGATGTCTTTCGCAAGGTCGAAGCCAAGCCCGAAAGTGCCAATGCCGTGCGGCGGTTCCTCTCCTATTATCTGCCGCGTTCTGCCGAGGTGGCGGAAGGTTTTGCCGTCATCGAGGCCAAGCGAGTTCCCGACCCCAAGCAGCTGGAGGAAGTGCGCGGCGTGCTGGTGAAGCTCGAAGAGGCCTTCGTCCATTATGCCGACAGCCTGGTTGATGAGGAACTCGGCACGCTCGACACTGATCTGCGCCTCATCCAGGCATCGCTCAAAGAGGATATCGGACGCTGATGGCCCTTTCTCGTCGCGCCTTTGGAGTGGGACTGCTCGGAGCCGGCGTCGCGGGYACCGGCGGTTATTTCGCCGTCCGGGATCGGCCGGAATTGCAGGGCCTGCTCGGCAGCCGCACGACGCTGTTCGGCTTCGTCGGCGGCGAAAAGGAGGCCTTCCTGGCCGATCCTGACGTCATCAGGGCGCTCGGCGGATACGGGTTGACGGTGGACAGCCGCGTCGCCGGCTCCGTCGAGATGGTCCGCGAACAGGCGCTGCTGTCGCAGCGTCCGCAATTCCTCTGGCCGTCCTCCTCGATCATGGTCGATATCGCCAGGCAAAACGGCATCAATATCCGCAACGACCGCGTCGTGCTGAACACACCGATCGTGGTCTATTCCTGGCAGCCCGTTGTCGACGGACTGATGAAAGCGGGATTGGTGACGGTGACGAACGAAGGTCATCATCAGCTCGACCTCAAGGCGTTGCTTGATGCGATTCTTGCCGGATCCGACTGGTCGAAGCTCGGCGTCAATTCGCTCTATGGCCGCGCCCGCATCGTCTCGACCGATCCGAACCGCTCCAATTCCGGCTTCATGTTCGCAGGCCTGGTGCTCAGCCTTTTCAGCGGCAATGTCGCGACATCAGGTGACCTTGCTACGTTTGGCGGCAAAGTGCAGGCGATCTTCCGCAACATGGGCTTCAAGTCGCCATCCTCAGGCAAGCTTTTCGATCAGTATCTGGCAGGCGGCCTCGGCGGCGAGCCGATGATCGTCGGCTATGAAAACCAGCTGGTCGAATGGATCCTCGCCGATCCCGCGCGATGGGAGCGGATCAAGGCGAGCGCCGGCGCAAAGCCCGTGGTGCTCTATCCGCGCCCGACCGTTTATTCAGCACATCCGCTGATCGTCGTCGACGAGAACGCCAACCGGCTGATCGAAGCACTGGTGAGCCCGAAGCTCCAGGAACTTGCCTGGACGAGACACGGCTTCCGTGGTCCGCTGGGGACTGCCACCGGCAATGCCGACAGCGCGATCGGCTCTCTGCTGCCGGCCGAGGTCGATGCCATCCTGCCGATGCCGGATGCAGGCGTCTTGCTGTCGCTGCTGCCGACACTGGTAAGCTAAGCGGCCAGGTTTTTTCCGCATAAGCCTTGCTTTTGTGCCAAATCGAATGTATGGGCACCGGCATTCCACACGTAAGGCATGGGATCGTCCGGGAGAAATCCGGGCTGTTCCGCCCGGTGGCATTCTCGAAGAGGATGCTGTTCGCCTTGCGGAGGTTCAACCGGAAAAGGAGTAACAAGGCATGGCATTGCCTGATTTTTCTATGCGCCAGCTGCTTGAGGCAGGCGTCCACTTCGGCCACCAGACCCATCGCTGGAACCCGAAGATGAAGCCGTACATCTTCGGCGATCGTAATAACATCCACATCATCGACCTGGCCCAGACCGTTCCGATGCTGTCGCGCGCCCTTCAGGTCGTCAGCGACACCGTTGCCCGCGGCGGCCGTGTTCTCTTCGTCGGCACCAAGCGCCAGGCGTCTGAGATCATTGCCGACAGCGCCAAGCGCTCGGCCCAGTACTACGTCAACTCGCGCTGGCTCGGCGGCATGATGACGAACTGGAAGACGATCTCCAACTCGATCCAGCGCCTGCGCAAGCTCGACGAGATCCTGAACGGCGAAGCCCAGGGCTTCACCAAGAAGGAACGCCTGAACCTTGAGCGCGAGCGTGAAAAGCTCGACAAGGCTCTCGGCGGTATCCGCGATATGGGCGGCACGCCCGATCTGATGTTCATCATCGACACCAACAAGGAAAAGATCGCGATCGACGAAGCCAAGCGCCTCGGCATCCCGGTTGTCGCCATCATCGATTCGAACTGCGATCCGGACCTGATCGACTATCCGATCCCGGGTAACGACGACGCATCGCGCGCAATCGCCCTTTATTGCGAGCTGATTTCCCGCGCCGCCATCGACGGCATCGCGCGTCAGCAGGGCTCTTCCGGCCGCGATCTCGGCGCATCCTTCGAAGTTCCGGTCGAGCCGGCTCTCGAGGAAGCAGCCGAAGGCTGATGAAAGCGGGCGGATCGAAAGATCCGCCAATGCTTGCAGAGACTGGGCTTGCAGAGACTGGGAAAGGCCGCTCGCGACTCATCGAAGTTCGGCGGCCTTGCCTGTTTCAAGGGGAGGGCGTCAGGCTCTCCGCCCGAGAAGTTTCGTTATGACGCGTCTTCATCACGCTGTCATACATACAGGTACATTTCGTGCCTCAATCCGGTGCCGAGCCGCGCTTTGCGCTCCACCGTATGAACCGACAAGAGGAAGCTAATGAGCGAGATTACGGCTGCAATGGTGAAGGAACTGCGCGAAAAGACCGGCGCAGGCATGATGGACTGCAAGAAGGCTCTTGCTGAAACCGGTGGCGACATGGAAGCGGCGATCGACTGGCTGCGCGCCAAGGGTATCGCCAAGGCCGACAAGAAGTCCGGCCGCACCGCCGCCGAAGGCCTCATCGGCGTTTCGAGCCAGGGCACCAAGGCCGTCGTCGTCGAAGTCAATTCCGAAACCGACTTCGTTGCCCGTAACGATGCCTTCCAGGAACTCGTCCGCGGCATCGCCAAGGTCGCTGTCTCGACCGACGGCACCGTCGAGGCCGTTGCCGCTGCGAACTACCCGGCATCCGGCAAGTCGGTTTCCGACACGATCAAGGATGCGATCGCAACGATCGGCGAGAACATGAACCTGCGTCGTTCGACCGCTCTCTCGGTCGAGGACGGCGTCGTCGCCACCTATATCCACAATGCTGTTTCCGACGGCCTCGGCAAGCTCGGCGTTCTCGTCGCGCTGAAGTCGACCGGCGACAAGGAAGCCCTGAACGCCATCGGCCGTCAGGTCGCCATGCACATCGCCGCGACCGCGCCGCTGGCGATCCGCCCGGAAGAAGTCGATGCCGCCGTCGCCGAGCGCGAGCGCAACGTCTTCATCGAGCAGTCGCGCGCTTCCGGCAAGCCTGACAACATCATCGAGAAGATGGTCGAAGGCCGCATGCGCAAGTTCTTCGAGGAAGTCGCCCTTCTCTCGCAGGCTTTCGTCATCAATCCGGATCTGACCGTCGCAGCCGCCATCAAGGAAGCTGAAAAGGCCGTCGGCGCGCCGATCGAAGTTGCCGGCATGGCCCGTCTGCTGCTCGGCGAAGGCGTCGAGAAGGAAGAAACCGACTTCGCGGCCGAAGTCGCGGCCGCCGTCAAGGGTTGATCTTCCAGCCATAATTGGGAAAACACGAAGGGCATCGCGTGACAACGCGGTGCCCTTCGTGTATCGGGCATTCACGGCAATTTACGAGGAGCCAAGATGTCTTTAGAGCCTGTCTATAAACGTGTTCTACTCAAGGCTTCCGGCGAAGCGCTCATGGGTGGCCAGGGTTTCGGGATCGATGTGACGGTGGCGGACCGCATTGCATCCGATATCGCCGAGGCAAGGCATATGGGCGTGGAAGTCGGCGTCGTCGTCGGTGGCGGCAATATCTTCCGCGGTGTGGCGGTAGCGTCCAAGGGCGGCGACCGGGTCACCGGCGACCATATGGGCATGCTCGGCACTATCATCAACGCGCTGGCGCTGGCGACCTCGCTGCGCAAGCTGAACATCGATACGGTGGTGCTTTCGGCCATCTCCATGCCGGAGATCTGTGAAAGTTTCTCGCAGCGCGCGACCCTTTACCATCTGTCGATGGGACGCGTGGTGATTTTTGCCGGCGGCACCGGCAATCCCTTCTTCACCACCGATTCCGCTGCGGCACTGCGCGCCGCCGAAATGGGTGCGGAAGCGATCTTCAAGGGCACGCAGGTCGACGGCATCTACACCGCCGACCCAAAGAAATATCCCGATGCGACCCGCCTCGACCGGCTGACGCACCAGGAAGTGCTGGACAGGGGGCTGGCGGTGATGGACGTTGCCGCCGTGGCGCTCGCCAGAGAAAATTCCATTCCGATCATCGTCTTCTCGATCCACGAGAAAGGCGGTTTTGCTGAAATCTTGACGGGCGGTGGCCTCAAGACCATCGTCTCCGACAACTGATATAAGCTGCGCCGCGGTTTCGGCGCAGCCCTCGCCAGACGGGAGCATCGACATGAGTGAAGGTATCGACATCAAGGAACTGAAGCGCCGCATGGATGGCGCGATTTCCGCATTCAAGGGCGACATCGCATCGCTGCGCACCGGCCGTGCTTCGGCCAACATCCTCGACCCGGTCACGGTCGAGGCCTATGGTTCGCGCATGCCGCTGAACCAGGTCGCCAACATCACCGTGCCTGAGCCGCGCATGCTGTCGGTTTCCGTCTGGGACAAGTCGATGGTCAGCGCCGTCGAGCGCGGCATCCGCGAATCCAATCTCGGCCTCAACCCGATCATCGACGGCCAGAACCTGCGCATTCCGCTGCCGGAACTGAACGAGGAGCGCCGCAAGTCGCTCGTCAAGGTAGCGCACGACTATGCAGAAAAGAGCAAGGTGGCGATTCGCCATGTCCGCCGCGATGGCATGGACGGCCTCAAGAAGGCCGAAAAGGACGGCGTCATCGGCCAGGACGAGAGCCGGGCGCAGTCGGAACGTGTACAGAAGATGACGGACGAGACGATTTCCGAAGTCGACCGCTTGCTTGGCGAGAAGGAAAAGGAAATCATGCAGGTCTAGTGGATCTGTGCCTTTGCCTGGAAAGACCGGACGGGAAATGTCGGAATCTGTATTTGTAACTGTGCCAGAGCATGTTGCCATCATCATGGACGGCAATGGCCGTTGGGCCAAGCAGCGTGGTCTGCCGCGCACGATGGGTCATCGCAAGGGTGTGGAGGCGGTACGCGAGACAGTACGCGCCGCCGGCGCCGTCGGCATAAAATATCTGACCCTCTTTGCCTTCTCCTCGGAGAACTGGCGTCGGCCCGAAGCCGAGGTCTCCGATCTGCTCGGTCTGCTCAAGGCTTTCATCCGCCGTGACCTCGCCGAGCTCCATCGCCAGAACGTGCGGATCAAGGTGATCGGCGACCGCCACAGCCTGCGCAGCGACATTTTCGGCCTGCTGCTCGAAGCCGAGGAAACGACCAAGGACAACACGGCGCTGACGCTGGTCATCGCCTTCAACTATGGCTCTCGTGACGAGATCGCCCRTGCCGCGGTGAGCCTCGCCAGGGATGTCGAGGCTGGCCGCCTGAGGGCGCAGGACATCACCCCGGCGCTGATCAACGCCCGTCTCGACACGGCAGGTATCCCCGATCCGGATCTCATCATCCGCACCAGCGGCGAGGAGCGGCTTTCCAACTTCCTCCTTTGGCAGGCCGCCTATTCGGAATTCATCTTCCTTCCGGAATACTGGCCGGATTTCACCCCCGAGATCTTCCGTTCGGCGCTCGAGACATTCGCCTCTCGCGACCGGCGCTTCGGCGGCCTCTCGTCGCAGGCAGCCGCGGTCGGCACCTGATGCAGAGGGAATTGAAGCTCCGCATTGTTTCAGGACTGATTCTTGCGGCCATCGTTCTCGCCGCCACCTGGTATGGCGGCCTTGCCTTCCGCATTCTGGCGGTCGTCATTGGCTTGCTGATCTACTATGAATGGTCGAAGATCACCGGTATCGCCCGCGATTGGGTTGCCAATGCCGTCGGCTGGATCGGCGAGGCGGCGATCGCCTTCCTCGTGCTTGTCGGCAATTTCGAATTCGCCGCCGGCATGCTGGCCGGCGTCACCGCCGTCGGCATCGCCCTGATCATCTTGCAGGGCACGAGCCGCTGGTTTCCGGCTGGCCTGTTTTATGCCGGCGCTACCGGCCTGGCGCTTGCCGCGATCAGAAGCGATGACCGGCCCGGCCTTTACGCCATGCTCTTCGTCTTTGCGGTCGTCTGGGCAACCGATATCCTTGCCTATTTCGTCGGCAGGGCGCTCGGCGGACCGAAGCTTGCCCCTTCGATCTCGCCTGGAAAGACCTGGTCTGGTGCAATCGGCGGCGCCGTTTCGGCGCTCGCGGCCGGCGTCGTTCTCGTTCATTTTCTCCTTCCGGGCGCTGAAATCATCGCCGCCTTCGTGGCGCTTGTTCTGTCGGTTTGCAGCCAGTCCGGCGATCTTTTCGAATCGTTCATCAAGCGGAAATTCGGCGTCAAGGATTCCAGCCGTCTCATTCCGGGCCATGGCGGCGTCATGGACCGTGTCGACGGACTGATTTTTGCCTGTTTTTCGGCGTTCTTGCTTGCAGGGCTTTTTTCCCTGATAAAGGGGACCGGAATGACGTCGCTTGGCGCGGCATTGTTCGGACTCTGACAACGCGGCAGTCTGACGGAAGGCACTCATGGAAACGCTGAGCGGCATATACGCATTTTTGATGGGGAATATCGTTACCTTCATCCTCGTGCTGTCACTGCTCGTCTTCGTGCATGAGATGGGCCATTACCTCGTCGCGCGTTGGAGCGGCATTCGCATCCTTGCCTTTTCCGTCGGTTTCGGTCCGGAGATATTCGGCTTCACCGACCGCCACGGAACGCGCTGGAAGATCTCGGTGATCCCGCTTGGCGGCTACGTCCGGTTCTTCGGCGACGAGGATTCTTCGAGCAAGCCCGACACCGACAAGATCGCCGCCATGTCCGAAGAGGACAGGGCGCGCTCCTTTGCCGGCGCCAAGCTGTGGAAACGCGCTGCAACCGTCGCGGCTGGCCCGATTGCCAATTTTCTGCTGGCGATCGCCATCTTCACCATTCTTTTCTCGGTCTACGGCCGCATGATCGCCGATCCTGTCGTTGCCGAGGTCAAGCCTGATGGCGCTGCTGCCGCCGCCGGCATCCTTCCAGGCGATCTATTGGTCGCCATCGATGGCGGCAAGGTCGAGACCTTCGACGACGTGCGCCGCTATGTCAGCATCCGGCCGAGCCAGCAGATCGTCGTGACGGTCGAGCGCGCCGGCCAGAAGCTCGACGTGCCGATGGTGCCGCAACGCACCGACACGACTGACCAGTTCGGTAACAAGGCTGAGGTCGGCCAGATCGGCATCGTCACCAACCAGCAGGCCGGCAATTTCCGCCTGCAGACCTATACGCCGCTCCAGGCGCTGCGTGAGTCTGTGCTCCAGACCCGGGATATCGTCACAGGCACCTTCAAATATATCGGTAACATCTTCAGCGGAACGATGCGCGCCGATCAATTGGGTGGGCCGATCCGCGTCGCGCAAGCCTCGGGCCAGATGGCGTCGCTTGGGATAGGCGCAGTGTTGCAGCTTGCGGCGGTGCTTTCTGTTTCGATAGGATTGCTTAACCTGATGCCGGTTCCGGTACTTGATGGCGGCCACTTGATGTTCTATGCGGTGGAAGCGGTGAGGGGGAAGCCGCTGGGTTCCACAGCCCAGGAAATTGCATTTCGCATCGGCCTGGCGATGATCCTGACGTTGATGGTTTTCACGACTTGGAATGACATCGGGTCGTGGATAGGGTAAACGCGCAGGGCGAGGCTAATTACTATTTATTTACGATGTTTCAAGGCTGTAGTGGCGAATGGGTCACGCTTGCAAATGAAGTAAACAGAAATTAACGACCTGCCTTGCTTGTATGTCAAAAGCGGGTAAAACGACACACGTGACCGGAATCGGGTTCTCCCGGAACCGGGGACGAGGGAAACAAAGGTAATGGG
>NZ_JBFTQY010000066.1:0-34396 GCF_056399245.1 Rhizobium sp. 01N447_2 | reverse complement strand
AAGGACGGGCGGACCAGGCTCATCCCCGGTTCAAGCCAAGGGGGTTACGGTCCCGCCCGTCCGACCCCTGGGGGATGGCCATCCCCCAGGGGTCGCACCCATCATCAAACAATGAATGCAGTTTGAACATGCAAGGGGGCCACACGGCACACCATTCATTGCCCTTCGCTCGCGCTCAACGCACCTCACTTGTCCTGGGAGAAGCAAAACCCAATCTCACCCGTTCCAGCCCGCCCACCCCTGCGCTATAACCCTTGCCGAAAGGGAGTCTAGAACCATGCTGACATTGTACTACGCGCCCGGAACCTGCGCGCTCGCAAGCCTTATTGCCCTGGAAGAATCCGGCCTGGCCTTCGAGGTCAAGAAGATCAGCCTCCGCGATGGCGAACAGCGTTCGCCGGACTATTTGAAGATCAACCCGAAGGGCCGGGTGCCGGCACTGGTCACCGATTACGGCGTGCTGACGGAAACGCCGGCGATCTTGGCCTATATCGCCCAGAGCGCGCCGGCCGCCAAGCTGGCGCCGCTTGACGATCCTTTCGAATTTGCCAGGCTCCAGTCCTTCAACAGCTATATCTGCTCAACCGTGCATGTGAACCATGCCCATCGCCCGCGCGGCTCCCGCTGGGCGGACGAGCCGGCGGCAATCGAGGCGATGAAGGCCAAGGTGCCACAGAATATGGCCGATTGTTTCACGCTGATCGAGCAGACGATGTTCGAAGGCCCATGGGTGATGGGGGAGGCCTATTCGCTCGCCGATCCGTATCTCTTCGTCATGACCGACTGGCTGCCGTCGGACGGGGTGGATCCCACCCGCTTCGAAAAGGCGAGCGACCACCACGCTCGCATGCTGCAGCGCCCGGCCGTGCAGCGGGCGCTGGCCTACGATCGGGCCTGATCCTTAAATCCGGCGGCAAGCTTCTTCGGCGCCCGGAACAGCCAGGCGCCGATCAGCCGCAACCGCAATTCTTCGTCGCCGATCACGGCGGCGCGCACCGGCAGATGCGGCCAGCCGACATAGTGATCGGTTTGAAAATAGACGTCAGGCGCCATCTCCAGCAGGTGATCCTTGTCGTCGAGCGAAATCGAGATCACGATCGTCTCGGCGTTCTTCACCGCGACAAAGCTCTTGCCGCCGACTTTCAGCGCCGGATTGCCGTAGGAGGTGCTCTCCTCGACATCAGGCAGCGCGGCTTCCGCCGCCAGCCGCTTCAAGCGTTCGAAGATTGCATCGACATCACAGGCCATGGTTCCGCCCTTTCTGCCAGGCGAACCTACCATGTTTTCAGGCGCATTTCGCCAGCGGCGGTTTGGCCTCTTTGGGAAGGCCGGCCGGCATCCCGAGCGGCAGATCGGCGATTTCGCGCATCGACATACGCTGGACCTCAGGATGCCGCAACGGATCGTCCTTCCAGGCGGGAGCATCGCCAATTTCCGCGGTACCCACAGGAAGGACTGGTCTCAAGAAAAACTTCAGCAACGACATGGCATGCCTCGCTTTCTCAGTGGCGCGGAACAGATAGTGCAGCGGCTAACGCCCGCTGAACCATCGCATTTCCCGCAGACTGCATGTCGAATTGATTGCCTATGCTTGCAATGTCGGCCTCAACAGGCAGATTTTCAATTGAGATTAATGCGGCGGCGCTATAGAAAAACTATATGAAGAACTTGAATATGGTCCATCTCAACGGCCTGCGCGCGCTGGAAGCTGTCGGTCGTCTCGGCTCGCTCCAGGCCGCCGCCGATGAACTCGGCGTCTCGGTCGGCGCCGTCAGCCAGCAGGTCATCAAGGCCGAAGCCCAGCTCGGGCAGGTGATCTTCGAGCGCACCGCCAGGGGCATGATCGCCACCGAAGCCGGCCGGCCGGTGCTGCTCGCGCTCGACGAGGGTTTTGCCCGTCTTTCGGCGGCCGTGTCGATTGCGAGCCGCAAGGACGATACGATCCTGACGATCTCGGTGGCGCCGGTTTTCGCCGCCCGCTGGCTCGTGTATCGGCTCGATCGCTTCGCCGAGCGTCATCCCGACATCAAGCTGCGGCTGGACGCGACGACCAATCTCGTCAATCCGGCCCTTTGCGACGTCGATATCGGCATCCGCGTCGGCAGCGGCAAATGGCCGGATGTGAAGGCCGAACTGCTGTTGGAGCAGGAGGTTTTTCCCGTCTGCTCCCCTGAGATGGCAGCGACATTGAAAGAACCCGCCGATATCCTCGCACTGCCGGCCATCATCGATGGCCACGCCATGTTTACCTGGGAGGTCTGGATGCGCGAGGTCGGACTCTCAGGCGCAACCCTTCCAACCCGCCACGTCTTCAACGATGCCTCGCTCTGCCTCGATGCGGCGATTGCAGGCCAGGGCGTCATGCTGGCCTGGCAGACCCTTGCCGCCTTTGCGCTCGCTGAAGGCCGGCTCGCCGCCCCCTTCGGTATTCGCGCCCGAACCGGCTTCGGTCACTATTTCGTCACCGCCGAAGGCACGCGCGAGCCGAAGAAGGTCAAGGATTTCAAGGCCTGGATCCGCGAGGAAATGGCCGGCACGCTCGCCCTTTTCCAGTAGTTCTCAAACCTCGATCGGCTCCTTGCCGCGGGTCGTCTGCATCGCCTTGTAGGCCGGGCGGGACTGGCAGCGCTCGATCCAGGCTTTGATATTCGGATGCGTTTGGAAAAGCGCCTCTTCGGTCTGGGCGTAGCGCAGCACCTCGGCGATGTTGAGATCGGCGACGGTGAAGCGGTCGCCGACGATCCATTGCCGGCCGGCAAGGTGGCCTTCGAGAACCGCCAGCGGCCTGCGCAGCGAGCGGCAGGAAACCGCGATCGTCTGCTGACCGCCTTCGCTGTTTTCGAGCCCGTTATCATAGGTCAGCACGATCTTCACCGTGTGCGGCTCGACCTCCGCAGCCGCCCAGACCGTCCACATCGTCAGCAATCCGTCTTCCTCGACGGTTTGGCCGGAAAGCGGTCCGCCATATCGACGCGCGAGGTAAAGATTGATCGCCAGCGACTCGTGCATGACGAGGTCGCCGTCCCGAATGCTGGGGATCTGCGCCATCGGGTTGACGGCAATGAATTCCGGCGAATGTGTATTGAGCGGCGCCTCCTGAGACAGCGGATCTGCCAGCCGCCGTGCCTGCAGCACCGGCACCGAGCGGAATTCGACCCCAAGCTCCTCCGCCATCCAATAGACGCGTGAGGCGCGCGAACGATAGACTCCGTAGATTGTCAGCATGAACGTATCCCCTCGATGTGTCCGCGAGACCGTAGATGCAGCACCGATCCTGGAAAAGTCGTTGTGACTGATGGGACGATGAAAGCTTTTGATGTCCTCAGCAATTCCAGCAAAAGTGTGCAGCGGTTTTGCCAGGCAAAGCGCGAAGCGCTTTTGCCGGGAATTGCTTAAAACAAATCAGGAGACACGGTTCCGCTCGACGGTCAGCTGTGCATAAGGCGAGCCGCCGCCTGCCATCTCGCCGGAGACCTTCTTCTCCCACCGGAAGCCTAAAACCGCGCCTTCAGCGGTCTCCTGGAAGATGTTGTCGGTGATGACGGCGGTCCCCGCGCCATCGGCGACCGAGACGGCGCATCCCACAGGGGCCTTGCGCACCACATTGCCCGTCACAACGACGTTGCGCAGATACGGACCCCAGCCGATCTGCAGCCCCCAGCGCGGTGCGCCTTCGATCACATTGCCTGAAATCAGCGTATCGGCCTCTGCCGCAATGCCGATGCCGAAACCGACTTCGTGCTTGTAAGGCCCCTTCAGCATCAGGTTGCGCACAACATTGCCGGTGACGCTCGCCAGCCTCCCGCCCTCGTCGAAATTGGCGATCGAAATGCCGTTCGCCGCCCCGTCGATCATGTTGGCGGAAACGACGGCGCCCTCGAAGGCGAATTCGACATAGATCGCCGTCTCGCCGGAACGCCGGCACTGGTTGCTGCTGATCTGGATGTCCGAGGCCGAATTGGCGCGGATCGCCGTGAAGGCGCAGTCGGAGATGTGGTTATTCACCACCATCACTCCGTCGGCGCGGAAGATGTTGATTCCGTTGCCGTTTTGCCCGGTGCCGCCGTCATTGGCGCGGATATTGGAGATGCTGTTGCCGGAGACAACCGTGCCGTCCTCCGCCTTCTTCCAGCGATGCACCAGGATGCCGCCATTGCCGCAATCCGAAACCGTGTTGCCGGTGACCGAGAGGGTGGTGGAATCCACCGCGTAAAGGCCGGATTGGGCAGCCCCCGAAATGCGGCTGCGCTCGATCCGCCCGCCACAGCGCTCCAGCTGCAGGCCGTGTTTGCGGCTGCCGCCGATCTCGCAATTGTCGATCAGCACCTCGTCGACGCCGGTGAATTGCAACAGTCCGCCGGCATAGTCGCCAAGCCTGCGGTTGCGGCCGTCGATGACGAGATTGGAAAGCTCGATCCGCCGCACGTTCTCGGCCGAAAACAGGTGGCCTTCGCCGGTATAGACGATCCGCGAGGCGCCCGGCACGCCTGATATGCGCGTATTGTCGGGCAAGGTGAGGTTGGAGACCCGGTAGGTACCGGGCGGCAGGAACACCGGCACGTTCTCGCGCGCCGCCTGTTCGATCATCTGCTCAAGGTTGCGGGTCTTGCGGTCGCCGCTTTCGGGAATTGCGCGATATTCCGCCGCGTCGATCGCACCGCGCAGATCAGGCTGAGCGGCCGCCCTCCGCGGCGAGGCGAGGGCGCGCGATGCCGCTCCCGCAACGGCCGAGGCGGTGAGAAAGAAAAGCATGTCGCGGCGTGAAGGCATCCGGGGATTGCTTGTCATAATGCGCCCGTAGCAGGAAATGTGCCAGCCGCGCATGTATTCTTTTGGCACAGGTTGAGAGCAGGGGGCCGAAATTGCAGTTGCAGCCGCGGCGGAGGGCAGAATATCGCCGCTTATATTGTCCTCTTGTTCACCCTTTCATTTAAGCAAGCCGAAGGAAATGAGGACTACTTTTAAGGGAATTTCTATGGCGAGTGCGGGATACGGCCTTCGGCCGCAAGGGGAATGGGGTCATGCGCGAATTGGGTGCCAGGCGATGGGAATCAACCGATGCCCTGACGGCCGAAACGCGACGCATCGTCGCCGCGACGGAGGCAATGATGGCATCAACCGCCCACCACCTCTCCGAGGGCATCGAGAACCTGCGCCTCAAGGCGATCCTCMACGAACTTCCGGATTTCCTCTACGTCAAGGATCGTGACAGCCGCTTCGTTTTCGCCAACGCCGTCACCGCCAGCAGCCTCGGCCTGGAGCGCGCCGATCTGATCACCGGCAAGCGCGACTTCGACCTGTTCGATTTCGAGACGGCGCGCCGCCATTTCGACATCGAGCAGCAGATCATGGCGACGGGCGAAGCCCGCATCGACATGGAGGAATCCTACGTCCTTCCCGGCAGCAGAAGACCGATATGCCGGCTAACCTCGAAGATACCGCTGCGCAACGATCGCGGCGAGATCGTCGGCCTGATCGGTGTTTCCCGTGATATCACCGAACGCACGCGCCAGGAGGATCTGCATCGCGGCCAGGCGAGCCTGCTCGAAATGATCGCCCGCAACGAGCCGTTGCCGATGATCCTCGAGGCGCTCGTGCTGATGATCGAGGCGCAGCTGGATGGGATTGACGGATCGGTGCTGCTGCTCGACGGCGAAGGCACGCGGCTCTATCACGGCGCCTCTCCCAATCTGCCCGGCGGCTACAGCCGCCTGATCGATGGCGTCACGATCGGCCCCAAGGTCGGCTCCTGCGGCACCGCCGTCTGGCGCGGCCAGACGGTGATCGTCGAGGATGTGACGGTCGATCCGCTCTGGGAGGATTTCCGCGCGATGATCGCGCCGTTCGGCTTCCGCTCCTGCTGGTCGACGCCGATCGCCACGTCGCAGAACAACGTGCTCGGCACGTTCGCGCTCTATTCCCGGGAAGTCCGTCGTCCCACCGAGCACGAGATGACGCTGGTGGCGCTTGCCACCCATATCGCCGGCATCGCCATCGAGCGCAAGCGCGTCGATGACCGCATCCATTTCATGGCCCATCACGACGATCTCACCGGCCTGCCGAACCGCGCCTTCCTGAAGGAACGGCTGGCGAGTATCCTCGACCAGGCCCGACGCAACAACCGCAAGGTGACTGTCGCCTATATCGATCTCGACAATTTCAAGGATATCAATGACGGCCGCGGCCACGCCGCCGGCGACGAGGTTCTGAAAGAGACCGCCGCCCGCATGGCCAACAGCGTCCGGGCGTCCGATATGGTGGTGCGTCTCGGCGGCGACGAATTCCTCGTCGTGCTCGTCCACCAGTCGAGCCACGATGCCGGCATCACGCGCCGCCTTCGCGATCTGCAGAAGGCGATCAACCGGCCGATCCGCGGCGCGGACGGCGAGATCACCATCACCTCGAGCATCGGCGTTGCCGCCTTCCCCTTCGATGGCGCGACCTCGGAAGAGCTTCTGGCCAATGCCGACCGCGCCATGTACCGCGCCAAGGAGCTCGGTCGCAACACGTTGCAACATCACGATGGCGGCGGCGCGCCTGTGGGAATGCCGCTCGGCGAGCAGGAGGAGTTGCACCAGGCGATTACCGGCCAGCAGCTGTTCCTGCAATACCAGCCGCAGGTCGATGTCGCCACCGGCCGCATCACCGGGCTGGAGGCGTTGGTGCGCTGGAACCATCCGGCAAAGGGCAGGGTGCCGCCGGTCAATTTCATTCCGCTCGCCGAAGAGACCGGCCTCATCGTTCCCCTCGGCCTTTGGGTGCTGAACGAGGCCTGCCGCCAGGCGCGCCTTTGGCAAGACATGGGCCTGACGCCGCTGACGATCGCCGTCAACGTCTCGGCCAAGCAGTTCGCCGATCCGGATTTCGCAACCCATGTCGCCGAGGCGCTGGAGCGCCACCGCCTGCAGTCCCGCTGGCTGGAGCTGGAGGTCACCGAAAGCGTGGTCATGCACGATGCCGAACGCGCGCTCGCCATGATGGAATCGTTGCGGGCGCTGGGCGTTCGCCTGTCGATCGACGATTTCGGCTCCGGCTATTCCAGCCTGGCGGCACTGAAGACCTTCCCCTTCGACCGCCTGAAGATGGACGGTTCGCTGGTCGAGGCCCTGCCGGGCGACAAGACCGCCGTCGCCATCGCCTCGGCCGTCATCTCGCTGGCGCAGACGTTGAAGCTCTCGGTTCTCGCCGAAGGCGTCGAAACCGACGCGCAGATGGATTTCCTGCGCCAGGCGCACTGTGAGGAGGCGCAAGGCTTCCGCTTCTCCAAGCCGGTCTCGCCGGAGGAGATCCCGGCATTGCTGCGGGCGCGCAGTCTCTAGTGCATGTCGCCCAAAAGTGTCCAGCGGTTTTGGGAGAACGACATGCACAAAAGGAAACATTGAAAGACGTCGCATCGATCAGGTCGATGCGGCGTCTTTCAAACTCTATTTCGCAAGCTTGCCGATCGCCTCGATCTCGTTCGTCCATATGCCCGCCGCATAGTTTGGCGGCAGCCGCGCCAGTTGCGAGGGGTCGTCGATGCCGGTGGAAAAATCGCTGCCGCTATAGGGACCGAGCACGAAGACCTCGGTCCCGGCATCCTGCATCCGGTTGAGAAAACGGTCCGGCCAGCCCCAGAGCCACGGCGCGATATTGATCGGCACCAGCATCATCGCATGTTTGCATTCGTCCGGCAGCAGGCCGGTCCAGCCATAGCCGATATAGCCGAACAGGCAGCCCTTCAGGCTCTTGCGCGAGGCGGTCTTGATATCGGGTGCCATCCGGCGGAGCACGTCGATCGGCTCGTCACCGCCATAGACGATGATCTCGGCTCGTCTTTCCCGGGAAAGTCCATTGAGCACCGCGGCGAGCTTTTCACCCTCGGAAGGATCGCGGCTCTTGACGTTGATGAGGAAGCGCCGATCCGCAAAACTCGACAGCACCTCGGCAAGGGTCGGCATCATGCCGATGCCCCGGCCGCGGAAGGGAAAGGTCTTGCCGCCATCGGCGGTATAGCCATAGCCGATGTCGAGCCTTTTCATGTCAGCCATCGAATGCTCGCGCGTGACGCCGTGCCCGTCGGTGCGGCAGTCGAGCGTCCAGTCGTGAAAGACGGCGAACTGGCCGTCCGTCGTCGGATGCACGTCGATCTCGACGATATCGGCGCCGGCGGCAAAACCTGCCTGCATCGACGGAATCGTGTTTTCCAGATAATCGTGCTTCGGCGGCAGCATGCGGCTTGCCGTGCAGGTGTCCTTCTTGAGATCGGTTTCGTCGAATCGCTGGGCGATGCCGCGATGGGCGAGCAGCACCGGTTTTCCCGGCCGATGTTCGGCAAGCAGGCTTGTATTGGTGAGGTAAATGCCCGCCGAGGCGAGCGCGATTGCCGCCGCGCAATAGAAAAGCTTCCTGCCCAATGCTGATCCCCCTGGTTGCATCGCAAGGGCTAGAAAGCGATTCTGGTTGTTCTTGGGCTGTTTTCCGGCTTTTCTATGCCATCGATTACTCGCCGACGGGACTCTCATCGCTATGGCACAACACGACGACGAGCTTATCCATTTCGAAGCGCATGGCGCCGCCCCGTTGCCGCCGGCCGTGGTCGAAGGTCATGTCGCCCATGACGGCGCCCGCATCTGGTATGCGACCTACGGCGCCGGTCCTCCTGTCATTCTGCTGCATGGCGGCCTTGGTCACAGCGGCAACTGGGGCCATCAAGTTCCGGCACTGTTGCGCCGCGGCCGCCGCGTCGTGCTGATCGACAGCCGCGGCCATGGAAGAAGCACCCGCGATGCCCGTCCCTATAGCTACGAGTTGATGGCCTCCGACGTGCTTGCCGTCATGGACGCACTGCATGTCGAAAAGGCGGCGATCGTCGGCTGGAGCGACGGCGCCTGCATCGCTTTGATCCTTGCCATGACGGCGCCGTCGCGTGTCGAGGGCGTCTTCTTCTTTGCCTGCAACATGGATCCGAGTGGCACGCTGGAATTTGTTCCGACCCCGGTCATCGACCGATGCTTCAGCCGGCACGCCAAGGATTATGCCGCATTGTCCACCACGCCGGACGATTTTAATCCCTTCGTCGAGGCGGTCAGCCTGATGATGCGAACGGAACCGAACTATCAGGCCGCCGACTTGGGCCTGATCCGCGTGCCGGTCGCAATCGTCCTTGGCGAGCACGACGAATTCATCAAGCCCGACCATGCCGAATATCTTGCCCGCAGCATTCCGAACGCTGAGATGATCTATCTCAAAGGCGTCAGCCATTTCGCGCCGCTGCAGCGGCCGGCTGAGTTCAACGCGGCGGCGGTCAGCTTTCTCGACGGCGTAGCAATTCCAGCAAAAGTGCGCGGCGGTCTTGCGTCCGGAATTGCGCAAAAACAAAAGGACATTTCATGACGATCGCGGACCTTGAACCGCGGTCCATTCCACAGTCCCTTCCTCCCGCCCTCTGGCCTCGCGTCCATTTCCCGCTATCTCTCGTTTCATGAGACCTGATGCGCTGCTTTATCCCGCCCCGGAGGGGCTCTATTGCCCGGAAGGCGGGTTTTATGTCGATCCAGTGCGGCCGGTCGAGCAGGCGCTCGTCACCCATGGCCATTCGGATCACGCCCGCCCGGGCCATGTGAATGTGCTTGCCACCCGCCAGACGCTCGACATCATGCGCCTGCGTTACGGCGACGGTTTCTGCGCCAGCGAGCAGGCCGCCGTCTTCGGCGAGGAGCTTTTGGTCAACGGCGTCAAGGTGAGCTTCCACCCGGCCGGCCATGTGCTCGGCTCCGCCCAGATCTCCATCGAGAAGAACGGCACCCGCATCGTCGTCTCCGGCGACTACAAGCGCCGACCGGACCCGACCTGCGCCGCCTATGTGCCGGTTGCCTGCGATGTCTTCATCACCGAGGCGACCTTCGGCCTGCCGGTCTTCCATCATCCCGATCCGATGGACGAGATCGGCAAGCTCTTGGCATCGCTGCGGCAATTTCCCGAACGCACCCATCTCGTCGGCGCCTATGCGCTCGGCAAGGCCCAGCGCGTCATCCGGCTGTTGCGCGATGCCGGTTATGCCGAACCGATCTATATCCACGGCGCCATGGAAAAACTCTGCGACTATTACATCGAGCAGGGCATCGATCTCGGCGAGCTGCTGCCGGCGACGATCGAAAGCCGCGACAAGTCCGCCTTCAAGGGGGCGGTCGTCATCGGCCCGTCATCCGCCTTCGCCGACCGCTGGGCCCGGCGCTTCAACGAGCCGCTGCCGGCCTTCGCCTCCGGCTGGATGATGGTGCGGCAGCGTGCCAAACAGCTCGGCGTCGAACTGCCGCTCGTCATCTCCGATCATTGCGACTGGCCGGAACTGACGGAAACCATCCGGGAATTGCACCCGGCCGAGGTCTGGGTGACGCATGGCCGCGAGGAGGCGCTGGTGCGCTGGTGCCAATTGCAGGGCATCAAGGCAAAACCGCTGCATCTGGTGGGTTATGAGGACGAGGGCGATTGAGGAGATGAGCAATATCCCGCGTCAAAACTCCTCCGAAGTCGGGAGGCGCCCATGAAAGCCTTCGCCGGCCTCCTCGACCGCCTGGTGCTCACCCCCAGCCGCAACGGCAAGCTGAAGCTGCTGACCGACTATTTCCGCGACACGCCCGATCCGGACCGCGGCTATGGCCTTGCCGCCATCGCCGGCACCTTGGAGGTGCGCAACGTCAAGCCCGCCATGCTGCGCGAGCTGGTGCTCGAGCGCATGGACGAGGTGCTGTTTCGCTATTCCTATGATTATGTCGGCGATCTCGCCGAAACCATCTCGCTCGTCTGGGACAATGAGAGGGATATCGACCGCGCAGCACTCGCCCAGCCGCGTCTCGGCGAGGTCGTCACCGGCATGAATGCGCTCGGCCGTACCGAAGTGCGCAGTTTCGTCCGCGATCTGCTCGACCGGCTGGATTCGTCCGGTCGTTTCGCCTTCATCAAGCTGGCGACCGGCGCCATGCGCATCGGCGTTTCCGCCCGCCTTGCCAAGCAGGCGCTGGCCGATCTCGGCGACAAGGACGTCACCGAGATCGAAACCCTCTGGCATGGCCTGCAGCCGCCTTATCAGACATTGTTCGAATGGCTGGCGGGTGGCGGCGAAAAACCGGTGCTGGCCACACCGGCGATCTTCCATTCCGTCATGCTCGCCAATGCGGTGGAGGAGGGCGACCTTACCGGCCTTGATCCGGCCCACTACGCCGCCGAATGGAAATGGGACGGTATCCGCGTCCAGCTCTCCCGCTCCGGCGACAGGCGCAAGATCTATTCCCGCTCCGGCGACGACATTTCCGGCGCCTTTCCCGATGTTCTCGACGCGATCAATTTTTCCGGTGTCGTCGACGGCGAATTGCTGGTCGGCGGCACTGCCCGCTCCAACAGCCCGACCCGCACCTTCTCCGACCTGCAACAGCGCCTGAACCGCAAGACGGTGACGTCGAAGATGCTTGGCGATTACCCCGCCTTCATCCGAGCCTATGACCTGCTCTTCGACGACGAGGAGGATGTTCGCGGCCGCAGCTATATCGATCGCCGCGACCGGCTGACCGAGATTATCGACCGCGCCCCCCATGACCGCTTCGATCTCTCGCCGCTCGTGCCGTTCTCGTCGTGGGAAGAGCTCGACGCTCTGCGTGCCGCCCCGCCCGATCCGGTCATCGAAGGCGTGATGATCAAGCGCCGCGACAGCGTCTATCAGGCCGGCCGCATGAAGGGCCCCTGGTTCAAGTGGAAGCGCAACCCCTATAATGTCGATGCGGTGCTGATGTATGCGCAGCGCGGCCACGGCAAGCGCTCCAGTTACTATTCTGATTTCACCTTCGGCGTCTGGGCCGATGACGAGGACGGCGAACAGCTGGTGCCTGTGGGAAAGGCCTATTTCGGCTTCACCGATGCCGAACTCGAGGTGCTCGACAAGTTCGTACGTGACAATACCACCGAGCGCTTCGGCCCGGTGCGGGCCGTGCGCGCCGACAAGGATTTCGGCTTCGTCGTCGAAGTGGCTTTCGAGGGCATCAACCGCTCGACCCGGCACAAATCGGGGGTCGCCATGCGCTTCCCCCGCATCGCCCGCCTTCGCCCCGACAAACCCTCCTACGAGGCCGACCGGCTGCGCACGCTGATCGCCATGATCGAGGCCAAGCCGGCGTGATCCTGCGCAAAATGACGCAGGGCAATATTTTCAACACGATGTGTATTGGCGGCAGCGATCTTCCGGTGCAGATTTTCCAGAGCATGATGCCGAAAAATGTAAGCAGTTTTCGGACGGCATCATGCTCATTTAGAATGGCCGGGGAAATGATGGATGCTGCGTTATGAGCTCGCGTGAACAAAATTCCTTTTTCCATCAACGCCGTGCCGTTCTGGCGGGTCTTGCCGGTGCACTTGTCCTGCCGCGCATGGCGGCGGCTTTCGATGTCCCGGACGAGCCGCGCCTTGCCAAGCACGACTACGCCAAGGTCCGCCACCATTTCCGCACGAAGCTGTTGCAGAAAGGCCCGGCGCCCGACAAATACGAATCGCTGAATGCGCCTGCCGATGCCGACAAGATCTTCTACCGCTCCGGTTACGGCGAACTGGAACTGGCGGCCTGGGTCTCGAAATACAAGCGCGACCGCGCCGCCAAGCCTGCCGTGCTCTTCCTGCATGGCGGCAATGCCATGGGCATCGGTCACTGGCAGCTGATGAAACCCTATATGGACGCCGGTTATGTCGTGATGATGCCGTCGCTGCGCGGCGAAAACGGCCAGATGGGCAATTTCTCCGGCTTTTACGACGAGGTCGACGACGTTCTCGCCGCCACCGAGCGCCTGGCGCATCTGCCGGGTGTCGATCCCGAACGCCTGTTCATCGCCGGCCACAGCATCGGCGGCACGCTGACCATGCTGACGGCGATGACTACCCATAAATTCCGCGCCGCCGCGCCGATTTCGGGCAACCCCGATGCCTTCCGCTTCTTCAACCGCTATCCGCAGGATATCCGCTTCGACGACAGCAATACGCATGAATTCGAGGTGCGTTCGGCGCTGTGCTACGCCCACAGCTTCAAATGTCCGGTCCGCGTCGTTCACGGCACGGAGGAGCCGCATTTCAACGATCGCGCCGATCTGCTTGCCCGCCGCGCCCGCGGCGCCGGCGTTCAGATCGAGACTGAAACCGTCGCCGGCAACCACACCTCGGCGCTGCCGACCGAGATCGAACAGAGCATCCGCTTCTTCCACGGGGTGGCAGCCTGAGTTTTGCCGCCGCCTTAAAGCCATCGCCGCATTGATGAATTTCGTGGAAGTTGTAGTCTCTGATCATGACTAGCAACATATTCTTTGGCGCAGCAGCCGTGACGTTTTTCGTTGTGCTCTGGCTGATGCTTCCGGCCATCGCGAGCCGTCGCGACGTGATGAAAATGACTTCGGCCGAACATGGCTGGTATGCAAAGCGGATTTTTCCGCTGATGCTGCTGTTTGGCGCGTTTGCCACTGCAGGAAGTTTAGCTGGGCAGTGGGGATGGCCTTGAGGCGTGGCCGCTTTTGGCTGCGCACTTCCGGCGACATGCATTAGCGCCTGCCTTTTCCACCCCAACGCCAGCCTCGCGCCAGCCGCAGATGCCATCGTTCCGGCAGATATCGCTGTCTGCCGATCGTTGATAAGGGTGGTTCCATGAATTTTCTGCGCCGGGTCTTCCCGATTGCCGGGCTCGTGATTGCAGTTGCGTCGCTGAGCGGCTGCAACATCCTCATTCCCGATGTCGCCGCCGATTCGCCCGCCCGCTTCGTCCAGGAAACCTCACCGGTCTTCTATCAGCCGCCCGGCGTCGATCCGCGCCGGGTGCGGCCGATTCCCGATCAGCCGGTGCCGCAGACGCGCGAGCTCTACAAGACACAGTTCCACCAGACCTACGGCCTGCCGGTGACCAATCCCGTGCATATGGCGATGTATGGTGAGCTTCGTGACGAGGATTTCACCCTACCGGCAATCCCGGTCAGCCGCGTGCAGCCGCAGTTCCTGCGCCAGGAGGTCGATTATCAGACGGCCGAGCGTCCCGGCACCGTGGTCGTCGATACCAAGGCGCATTTCCTCTATTTCGTCGAGGGCAACGGCAAGGCGATGCGCTACGGCGTCGGCCTCGGCCGCGACGGTTACGCCTGGTCGGGCCGCGGCGTCATCCAGTGGAAGCAGAAATGGCCGCGCTGGACGCCGTCGGTCGAAATGGTTTCGCGCCAGCCTGAGGTTCGTCCCTTCGGGGCGGAGAATGGCGGCATGAATCCGGGGCTGATGAACCCGCTCGGCGCGCGCGCCATGTATATCTTCAAGGACGGGCAGGATACGCTCTACCGCGTCCACGGCACGCCCGACTGGCAGTCGATCGGCAAGGCCACCTCGTCGGGCTGCGTACGCATGCTGAACCAGGATGTCATCGATCTTTATAACCGCATTCCTGCCAGGGCCGAGATCGTTGTGATGTAGCGCTGCAACAGCGCGGCCCATATCGTCCGCTCCCGGTCGGACACGTCTGCTTGAAGCTATGGTTTATTTAGCGCAAGCCGATAGATTTCCTAATGTCGTTACCGGCATTGGACGAATCATCGGTTTGTTCCGCTTCCCGCATCAAAAGGAAATCAGTCCCGCGTCATGAGCTTCGATAGACACCTTTCCCGCCGCAGCTTTCTTTCCTTTTCGGCGTTAACCGCAGCCTCCGCGCTTACCGGCTGCGCCTCCTCAGCCAACACGGTAACATCAGGCGATACGACGATCATCTATCGTTCGCCCATGCAGCTGTTCCAGTCGACGGAAACGTCGAGCGTGCCGAGCGGGGCCGAGCTTGCCGTCATGTATGGCCCCGTCGAGGACGGCGGCTTTCTCATTCCAGCCGTTCCCTACGAACAGATCGATCCGCGCTATTATCGCCAGCGCGTCGTCGATCCCACCGGCCAGCCCCCCGGCACCATCGTCGTCGATACGCCGTCGCGCTTCCTTTATCTCGTCCAGAATGGCGGCATGGCGATGCGCTATGGCGTCGGTATCGGCCGCGAAGGTTTTGCCTGGCAGGGGTCGGGCGTCATCCAGTGGCGTCAGAGATGGCCGCGCTGGAAGCCGCCGAACGAGATGGTCGCCCGCCAGCCGGAACTCGTCAAATATTCGATCGAGAACGGCGGCATGGAGCCGGGCCTGAAGAACCCGCTCGGCGCCCGCGCGCTTTATATCTTCTCGAATGGCGAGGACACGCTCTACCGCCTGCACGGCAATCCGGATTGGCGCTCGATCGGCAAGGCCGTCTCGTCGGGCTGTGTGCGGCTGCTCAACCAGGATATCATCGATCTCTACGATCGCGTTCCGACAAAGGCGCCGATCGTCGTCTGGCAGTAATTTTCACCGAGGCGGTCGCGATCCGGCCGCCTCGGACCAATCCCTTTTCCCGGGCAAGCATGTGCTTTACCCCCAGGCAAGCGGCTGCGTTGCCCCCCGGGAAAGCGCTTCATTTTGCGCCCACAAGAGAATTATTTTCCGAAATACCATTGCTTAATTCGCTAAATATCCTACATGGTGCGTATCGAATTGCTTGCGACCTTTGTCCACGCGCTTGAGCGCACCGTCAGATATCCTCTCAACATCGATACGGCTTGTCGGATATCTCTCCGCAGGCGAACACAAACGGTTGAAAAGGAGATCGTTATGAATTCAGGCGTCGTCAAGTGGTTCAATGGCACCAAGGGTTTTGGCTTTATTCAGCCGGATGATGGTTCTACCGACGTTTTCGTCCATATCTCAGCGGTTGAACGCGCCGGTATGCGCGAACTCGTTGAAGGTCAGAAGATCCGCTACGATCTCGTCCGCGACAAGAAGTCGGGCAAGAATTCGGCTGACAACCTTCAGGCCGCATGATTTGTCATTCGCCTAGGCTGGCCATGTGCTGGCAGCAAGCTGACCACGGATGTACTGGCAGCGGGCTGACCAGAGATGCCAGCGAGCTGACCATACGGGCAGTGGGCTGAGTGACTGGAAGAGGTCGGGTACGAGCCCGGCCTTTTTGCTTTGATCGCAGGCTTTTCCGGAATGGCCTTCGGTCGTTCCGGAACGACCCCCGGGTCGTTCTGATTGACCGATTGAGCAGCCGAAGAGTCGAAGGGACGCTGAAATGGGCAGACCAAACTATAAAGTCGGCGACATGATCGTGCTGAAGTCCGGCCTCACCCGCACGGCGAAAGCCGACAAGCGGTGCCGGATCTCCAGCATCCTGCCCAACGACCATGGGCATGTGCAGTATCGCGTCCAGTTCGACGCAGAGAATTTCGAGCGCCGTATCACTGAGGCCGACATCGATACCGGGGAATCGCCATCCAGGGTTTCCCCCCAAGCGGCGGCCAAGTCCGATGGCGCCGAACCCTGGCTGAAGTTTTCGAGCATCAAAATCGGGAAGTAGTCCCGGGTTTTTTATTTTGGCCCGGGTTTTTAATTTTGGACAGTGCGGCCTCGCCGCCGCGACAGGAAGGATATCGTTTTGCAGGTACTCGTCAGAGATAACAATGTCGATCAGGCGCTCCGCGTGCTCAAGAAAAAGATGCAGCGGGAAGGCCTGTTCCGGGAAATGAAGGCGCGCAGCGCTTTTGAAAAGCCGTCCGAGAAGCGCGCCCGCGAAAAGGCCGAGGCCATTCGCCGCCAGCGCAAGCTCGCCCGCAAGAAGCTGCAGCGCGAAGGTCTGCTGCCGGCACCGAAGAAGGTTCTCCGCCCGACCCGCTAATCCCGGCCGCGGCATCACGGCCCCACCGTGGAATCACGGTTCAGCCGTGAATCATGGTTTCTGCCGTCGAGCCATGGCTTACAGCGCCGCGCGTCTTTTCGAGACGCGCAAAGGACGCTGTAGCACTTTGAATTTTTGCATAATTCCTTGAACCGATTCCGATTTAAGGAATTATGCGACAGCGCCGCCATCACCTGGGAAAGGGGCACATGACCGCCACCAAGGGAGAATTCTTCAATCCTGCCAAGCTCTCGTCTCGCGACAAGGCGGAAGCGACCGATCACACGGCGCGCGCCATCATCGCCGCCGAGGCATCGGCCCGTGACAAGAAGACGGAGAAGCTGAAGGCGCTGCGTTTGCAGCAAGAGGCCGAGGCCGAACCTAAGGTGGCGCCTGCAAAGAAGCGCCGGTCGCCGGCTAAGCCGCAGCCCTGATCTCTCGGCGCGCACGCCGGCTCTACCGGGTGCCGGTGCCAGCGCTACCAAGTGAATGCGTTCAGCCGTCGCCCGTGCCGGGCCGCCCGAGATTGCCCCGTAGCCGATGCAGCATGTCGCGCATCTCGGCCATTTCCTTAAGCGTGCAGCCTGCTGCTTGCCCGATCGCCGTCATGATCGTATCGATCTCTCCCTTCATCGCCTGGCCTTTTGGGGTCAGCGACACGATCACCTGCCGTTCGTCGCGCAGGTCGCGGATGCGCTTGATCAGCCCGCCCTGTTCCAGCCGTTTCAGCAGCGGCGACAACGTGCCGGAATCGAGGTCGAGCTGCTCGCCGATCATCTTCACCGGCAGCTCGCCGCGTTCCCACAGCACCAGCATCACCAGATATTGAGGATAGGTCAGGCCGACCCTGTCGAGGATCGGCTTGTAGGCGCGGGTGAAGGCATGCGCCGTCGCGTAGACCGCGAAGCACAACTGCTTTTCCAGCCGCTTCTCCTCTTCCGGTATCTCCATCGTCTTCGTCGTTTGCGCTCTCATATCCATCATCCCCAGAGCATTTCCGTTTTTCTTCGAATCACGGAAATGCTCTATCCCTTTGTTTTCACGCAATTCCTGGCGCAAACCGCTGCGCAGTTTTGCTGGAATTGCTCTAGAGCATGATGCCGAAAAGTGTGCGCGGTTTTCGGGCGCGATGCTCTAACTCTTTAATTGAGAACGGGATTCAGATTTTAGGCCGATGCTGCTTAAAATCATCCTGTTCTAAGGCCAGATTGTCCTCCTTTCGAATTCGAAATGCAATTTGCAAAATTCACTTGCGTACAATTTAATTGCGCGATATTAAAAATCCAACCCGATCGAAGGGCCAACCAAAGGAGATCGTCATGCCTATTCTCTATACGACCAAAGCCTCTGCCACCGGCGGCCGTGCAGGCCGCGCCGTTTCCGAAAACGGCGTTCTGGACGTGACCCTGACCGTTCCCAAGGAACTCGGCGGCGACGGTGCCACCGGCACCAATCCCGAACAGCTCTTCGCTGCCGGCTACTCCGCCTGCTTCCTCGGTGCATTGAAATTTGTCGCGGGTCAGCAGAAGGTCAAGATTCCGGAAGACACGACGGTCTCCGCCAAGGTCGGTATCGGCCCGCGTGAAGATGGCGGTGGCTTCGGCATCGAAGTGGCGCTGACAGTCAGCATCCCGGGTCTCGACCGCGAAACCGCAGAAAAGCTCGCAGCCGCGGCTCACATCGTCTGCCCTTATAGCCACGCCATGCGCACCTCGACCGAAGTCCCGGTCACTGTCGCCTGATCGGTTTCAAGAAGTGCGGCAGCCGTATCGGTTGCCGCACTCTTCTGGGGCACGGCGCGCCCTATTCGGCCGCTGCTTCTCCGCCGTGGCTTGACCGGCGAGGCGAACGCGCCGATTTCCCCGTTTCGCCCGTCATTGATGACAGCGCCTGCAGATCCTGCCGCAGCCTCGCGGAACTGCCATCTGAAAGCCTGCCATCAAGCGCAGCATGCGTGCTTTCCCAGATCGGCAGCGCTCTTGCCAGCACCGCCTTGCCCTCAGTGGTGAGGCTCAGCAGCCGGCCGCGCCTGTCCCTCGGGTTCTCCATCACCTTCACCCAACCCTGGCGCTGCAACGGCTTCAGCGCCGCCGTCAGCGTCGTCTGGTCCATGGCGAGCAGGGCGGCGACCGGTCCCATCGGCGGCGGCTCCGGCCGGTTCAATGACATCATCAGCGAAAACTGCCCATTGGTCAGCCCGGCCGGCCTTAGCGCGTCGTCGAACAACCGGGCAAGTGCGCGCGCCGCCCGCTGCACATGCAGGCAGAGGCAGGTGTCGCGCACCATCAGCGTCGTGGAAAAGGGAATCTCGATCGAATTTGACATGCTCCATTTCTATTGATATCAATGTATTTAGTCAAGGAGAAGGAGATGAGCCGGCTTCACCGGCAAGCGCCGGAGGAGGGCGCATTTCATGCAGAACGAGGTTGTTTCCCGCGAAGAATGGCTCGAAGCCCGCCGTGCCCTGCTGGCAAAGGAGAAGGAGGCGACGCGGCTGCGCGACAGCGTCAACGCTGCCCGTCTGGCGCTGCCCTGGGTGAAGGTCGACAAGGATTATGTCTTCGAAACGCCTGAGGGCAGGAAGTCGCTCGCCGATCTCTTCGACGGCCGCAGCCAGCTGCTGATCTACCATTTCATGCTTGGCCCGGATTGGGATGCCGGCTGCACCGGCTGCTCCTTCCTGTCGGATCATGTCGATGGCGCCCTGCCGCATCTGAACCATCACGACGTCACCTGGGTCGCCGTTTCGCGCGCACCGCTCGACAAGATCGCCGCCTATAAACAGCGCATGGGCTGGAAATTTCCCTGGGTCTCCTCCTTCGGCAGCGATTTTAATTTCGATTATCACGTTTCTTTCAGCCCGGAGGATCTTGCCAAAGACAAGGTCTTCTACAATTTCACGCCTATGCAGCCGGCTGATGCCAATGACGAACTGCCGGGCCTCAGCGCTTTCTATCGCAATGACAAAGCCGAGGTCTTCCATACCTATTCGAGTTATGCCCGCGGGCCGGAAGAACTGATCGGCACCCTGATGATCCTCGACCGCGCGCCGAAGGGCCGCAACGAGGACAGCACGATGAATTTCGTGCGCCGCCACGACGAATACCAGGAGGCCCCGAAGGCGCCATCCTGCTGTCACTGACATAGGCCACCATCACTCAAGGGAGAAGAGATGATGAAGACCGCTGAAGTGCTGAAGGAACATTCCTTCCTGGAAAGACTGGTCGGCGACTGGACCGTCACCGCGCCCGACATGACGGGCGGCGAACCCTGGACCGAGACCGTCCGCTCGCTGCACGGCATCTGGTTCGTCGCCGAAGGGACCGGCCGCATGCCGGACGGCAAGGAGGCCACCAGCATCCTGACGCTCGGCTACAACGCCGCAAAAGGCAAGTACATCGGCAGCTGGATCGGCAGCATGATGGACCATATGTGGTTCTATGAGGGCGAGGTCGACGCGTCAGGCAATGTGCTGGACCTCTATACCAGAGGTCCCGACTTCACTGGCGAGGGCCTTGCCGATTACCGCGAGCAGATCATCTTCCTCGATACCGATTACCGCACCTTTATCTCCAGCGCCAGGCAGCCGGATGGCTCCTGGAAGCAGTTCATGGAAGCGCATTACGCCCGCAGGATCTGACAATCACGGCGCTCGACCTCGAAACAGGGGTCTCGTGTGAGGCCTCGGAAGAGGGGCGTCGAAATAGGGAGAGTATGATGTCTGAGACGCATGGAAAGTTCATCTGGTGCGAGTTGATGACCCCCGACACATCAGCTGCCGCGAAATTCTACAGCTCGGTCGTCGGCTGGACCACCTCCGAAATGAAAATGGAGGGCATGCCCACCTATACGATCTTCGAGGCGAACGGCATCGGCGTCGCCGGCCTGATGGAATTTCCGGCTGAACTCGAGGGCAAGGGCATTCCGCCGAACTGGACGGGTTATGTCGACGTCGACGACGTCGACCAGTCGGCCAAGGATTTCGCCGCCAATGGCGGTTCGGTCCGCCGTCCGCCGGAAGACATCCCGACCATCGGCCGCTTCGCCGTCGTCGCCGATCCGCATGGCGCGGTGCTCTGCATCATGACGCCGGCGCCGATGGACAAGCCCATGCCGGAACTGGCCGTCGATGCGCCCGGCAATATCGGCTGGCGCGAACTCTACGCCGGCAATGGCCAAGAGGCGCTGGCCTTCTATTCCAAGCGGTTCGGCTGGACGAAAGACAGCGAATTCGACATGGGCCCGATGGGCGTCTACTATCTCTTCGCCTACAATGGCAGGCAGATCGGCGGCATGATGACCAAGCCGGAAAACCTTCCGATGCCGTTCTGGTGCTATTATTTCATCGTGCCGACCCTCGATGCTGCAACCGAACGCCTCACATCAGGCGGTGGCAAGGTCGTCCACGGCCCGATGGAAGTCCCCGGCGGCAGCTGGATCATCCAGGCCACCGACCCACAAGGCGCCTTCTTCTGCCTGGTGGCCCCGAAGCGATAGGTTTTGGCGCGGCAGCTGCGGCAGGCGAGCCCCTCATCCGGCTGCCGCCACCTTCTCCCCGTAAACGGGGCGAAGGGGATATGCCGCGACCTCTGCGTTCCCCGCCCACCCCTCGCAGGGCACATACCCTCTCCCCGTTTACGGGGAGAGGGTTAGGGTCATATGCGCTAGGTTTAGCCCTGGACATAAGGAATCTGGTTGTGATTCAAGCTTTGGATGAAGATTCGTCCTGAGATTTTGGATCATTGGCCGGAAGTGCGCGAGCGGCTTCCGGCGGATTTTGACTTGGAAGCAACGGCGCGGTTGCGTGGTGCTTTTACGCGGGTGCGGGAAATCAAGAATGCCGAGACGCTGTTGCGGCTGGCGCTTGCCTATGGCGGCCTTGGCATGTCGCTACGCGAGACCTGTGCATGGGCCGAATCGCCCGTTTGTCAGACCCATCGCTGCTCGAGCGGCTGTGCAAAGCGGCGCCTTGGCTTGGCGACATCGTGGCCGCGCTGATTGCCGAACAGGCCAAAGCGCCGGCGGGGCGCTTCGCGGGGTATCGCTTGCGTGTGCTCGATGGAACGTCGATCTGCCATCCGGGCGCTGACCGCACGACATGGCGGTTGCATGTCGGCTACGACCTGGCAACGGCTCAGGTCGATCAGCTTGAGTTGACCGACATCCATGGTGGCGAAAACCTTCAGCGCCTTACCTACGCACCCGGCGATATTGTGCTGGCCGATCGCTACTATGCAAGGCCGCGCGACCTGCGGCCGGTGATCGACGCCGGTGCAGACTTCATCGTGCGGACCGGCTGGAACTCGTTGCGCCTGTTGCAGACGAATGGCGAGCCCTTTGATCTGTTTGCCGCGCTCGCCGCTCAGCAAGAGCAGGAAGGCGAGGTGCAGGTTCGTGTCCACGAAGGCATGACGGGGACGCCGCCGCCACTGGTCCTGCGCCTCATTGTCCGGCGCAAGGATCCGCAACAGGCCCAAGCCGAGCAGGAGCGTCTACTCAAGGACGCCCGCAAGCGCGGCAAAAAGCCCGATCCGCGCAGTCTCGAGGCGGCGAAGTACATTCTGCTGCTGACCTCGCTGCCGACCGCCACCTTTGCACCGGCCGACATCCTCACCCTCTATCGCTTCCGCTGGCAAATCGAGCTGGCGTTCAAACGGTTCAAGAGCCTGGCCGGCCTCGACAGCTTGCCGGCCAAGAAGCCTGAACTGGCCCGGGCATGGCTCTACGCCAGACTGATCGTTGCCATCATCGCCGAACAGATTGCCGGGCAAGTCCCGGACTCTCCCCCCCTCTGGATGCGGCTACCCCACGGGCTAGCCCATCGCGCTGGCGTCTCATGAAGATAGCCCTGGCCACCATTTGCGCCGCCATCCGCGGACCACTTCTGTGGCAGGCCGTCTGTAATCTCTTCACACGAAGTCGTCGCCACCTCTGCGAGCCGCCGCGACGACGCCGAAAACAATGCGACGATCTCCGCGCCCGCCTAACCTAGCGCATATGAGGGTTAGGGTGAGGGGCAATGCCCCACGCCACACCCTCACCATCCATCACCCCTTACCGAAGCAAAAAACCCTTCCGGGCTCTCCACCTCCACCAGCCGCTTCCTCTCGATCAGCCAAAACCGGTTTCCCACCGCCCGCACGAAACTGCGGTCATGCGAGACCAGCAGGCAGCTCGCCTCGTGCGCCATCAGCTCGCTCTCCAGCGCCTCCTGGCCCTCGATGTCGAGATGGTTGGTTGGCTCGTCGAGGAGATAGAAGTTCGGCTCCGTCAGCCGCAGCACCAGCATGCCGAGCCGCGCTTTCTGGCCGCCGGACAGTTGGCCGATCGGTTTTGCCTGCATGTCGATCATCATGCCGGCGCCGGCCAGCAAGCCCCGCGCCCGCTGGTCGCCGACGTCGAAGCGGCGGATGATCGTGCCGATCGGCGTGTCGGTGTCGGCAAGATCGGCAAGCGCCTGGTCGCCATAGCCGAGCACGAGCGATGGCGTCGCCTTGATGCTGTCCCGCACCGTCTCCGGTCTTTCGATCGCCTGTTTCAGCATCGACACCAGCCGTGACTTGCCGGCGCCGTTGAGGCCGAGCAGCACGATGCGGTCACCCTGGCAGATGAACTGCCGGCCGGTCTTGAACAGCAGCGTTCCATCCGGCGTCGTCACCGCCGCATCCTCCAGCGTCACCAGCACCTTGGCATGCGTGCCGCGGTTGGCAAGCCGGATGGCGCCGGCCGAGCGCTCCAGATGCGCCGGTTTTGCCGCGTCCTCCAGCTTCTCCGCCCGCTGCTTGAGCTGCTTCGTCTTGACGACGAGCAGATCGCTGCCGGAATTGATGCCGATATTGTTGAGCTTGGCCGCCTGCTTGCGCAACTGCTCCGCCACCTTCATATCGCGCTCGTAGCGCCGGGCTTCGGAAGCGTCGGCCTCGTCGAGGGCGGCGCGCGCTCGTGTGTAGGGCAGGGCGAAGGCCGGCGATTGCTCCGGCCGCAGGAACAACGTCCGGTTGGTCGTCGCATTGAGAAAGGCGCGGTCGTGGCTGGACAGGATAACCGGCACGTCGCGCGGCAGCGCATTCAGCCAGCCCTCCAGCTGCGCGATCTTTTCAAGGTCGAGATGGTTGGTCGGCTCGTCGAGCAGAAGCACGTCGGGTTCGCTGACCCAGGTGCGGGCAAGCATGGCAAGCCGCTGCCAGCCGCCGCTCAACTGCTTCAGCGGCCGGCCGCGCATGAGCTCCGGCACGTCGAGCGATTCCAGCACCACGTCGACCCGCCAGCTTTCGCTTTCGGCCTGATCGGCCGGCAGCGCCTGCAGCACCGCATCGTAGAACGGCGTATCGAAAAGGGCGGCCGGCACATTCTGCGCGACATGACCGACGGTCAGTCCCCGCGCCTTGGTGATCTCGCCCTCGCTCGGCTCCAGCGCGCCGGTGATGCAGGCAAGCAGCGTCGATTTCCCCCGGCCGTTGGCGGCGACGAGGCCGATGCGGTCGCCGGCATTGACGACAAGATTGAGCTTGGAAAACAACGGATTGCCCAGCGTGACGCCGAGATTGCGGATATTGATGAGTGTCATGATCGTTCTCTGGTCTTGACCGGGTATCAAGCGCGGTCCGGGGCGTTCAGCCATCACGGGATTGCGCGGTTCGGACCCGGGAAATGAGAGGAATGCGCGCTGTCAGCTACGGCGTCGCATTGGCCACGAAGGGCAGACCAGGAAGAGATGTCGAGAAACGGTCTCTGGTCAGCCCTGCAAACGCATTTGCAGGGCGTTGACGGGACCACGCTGGCGATTAAACCGAAAATAATATTGCATTGCGTGATCCTCCTTTCTCAAAAGCTTGCGGAATTCCAATAACATTGCCCGCAAAAAGAGGCAAGGGAGCTGGAAGCCACGGATATCCCGTTACAACTCGTCCTGATTTATCCGGCCGGGTCGGCCGCCAGCCAGTTCCAACCGCCGCGTGATCCCAATGCTCTGAAGAAACGTTTCGTCGTGGCTGACGACGAGCAGCGCGCCGTCATAGGCGYGCAGTCCGGCCTCGACCGCTGATATCGAGTCGATGTCGAGATGGTTGGTCGGCTCGTCGAGGATCAACAGCGGCGGCGGTGCCGAGCCGAGCACGCAGGCAAGGCCCGCCCGCAGCAATTGCCCGCCGCTGAGCGTCGATACGGTCTGCAGCGCCGCATCCGCCCGGAACATGAAGCGGGCAAGCGCAGCCCGGCAGGTATTTTCATCGGAAAGCGGATTGATCCGGCGGAAATTGTCGCGGATCGAGATCGACGGATCGAGCAGGCTGACCTTCTGATCAAGCATCGAGAGGTCGGTCATGACGTTGACCGTGCCGGCCCAGGGTTTCAGCTCGCCGGTGACGAGCGCCAGCAAGGTGGTCTTGCCCGAGCCGTTGCGGCCGGTGACGGCGATACGTTCCGGTCCCGTCACGTCGAAGGAGAGATTGCAGATGACGGGATCGCCCGGCTGATAGCCCGATGTCACGCCATCCATCTTCAGAACGATCTTGCTGGCCGGCAGCCCGGTCGGCGGCAGGGTGACCGACAAGGGCTGGAGGATCTCGATCTTCTCGCGCGCCGCCCTTGCCTCGTCCATTGCCTGGGCGCGCCGGCGTTCGGCGAGGCGGGCATTGTCGCCGCCGGTCGTTTCGCTCCGCTCCTTCATGCCGCCGAGCACGATGCGCGGAATGCCGCCCTTGGCGGCCATCTTCCGTCCAGTGCTGTCCCGTTGCGCCTGGCGCTCCACCGTCGCCTGCGCCTTCCTTGCAACCTCGGCCATCCGTTTTTCAGCTTCAGTGAGATCATGCCGTGCCGCCGCGAGCTCAAGCGCCTTGCGCTCGCGATAATGGCTCCAGTTGCCGCCGTAGCGCGTGGCACCGAGCGACGTCAGTTCGACGATCGCGTCGACACTTTCGAGCAGTTCCCGGTCATGGCTGACGATGATGGCGCCGGCCCGCCAACCTGACATCAGCGCGATCACCGCCTCGCGGCCCTCGCGGTCGAGATTGTTGGTCGGTTCGTCGAGTAGCAGAAAGTCCGGCTCGGTGAAAACAAGCGCCGCCAGCCCGGCACGGGTACGCTGCCCGCCGGAGAGTGCCGCAAGTGGTGTCTCCGGCGGCGCATCGAGCCCGGTCCGATTGAGTGCTGCGGCGATGCGTGCCTCCAGCATCCAGTCCGCGGATGCCAGCTCGTCGGCCGTTGCCTCTCCGGCTTCGGCACGATGCAGAACAGCGAGCGCATCGGTCACACCGAAGAGATCGGCAACCGTTTCGTCAGACGTCACCTGAACGCTCTGCCGCAGCACGCCGAGACTGCCGCTGACGGATACCGTCCCCGAATGCGGCTGGATCTCACCGGAGACGAGCTTCAGCAGCGTCGTCTTGCCGACGCCGTTGCGCCCGACCAGACCGGTACGCTCCGCCCCGAAACTCAGGTCGAGATTGGAAAAAAGCGGCCGGCCGTCAGGCGCGGACCATGAAATTTGGGAGAGGGTGATGGATGCAGGCATGGATATGGATTTCCCGGTTGGCAAGGCAAACTGGCGTTGCGATCGGGTTGAAATCCATTGCGGCACACATCCTGTTGAAATGGTCGATGGCAGGTAATTTAGGGAATAAAGGCTGCCGGTTCAAGAAGGGGAACGATCTTGCATTCGTTCAGAGAAGGCGTGAAAAGTTGCCCCTCACCCTAACCCTCTCCCCGTAAACGGGGCGAGGGGACGTGCCCTACGAGAGGTGAGCGGGGAGCGGAGAGGGCGCGGCGAATCCCTTCGCCCCGCGAGCGGGAGAAGGTGCCGGCAGGCGGATGAGGGGCAGGCGGCACTCTGCTGCGAAACGCTTACCGCTTCAAGCTCCCCAAGATCCCGCGCACCAGCGCCCGGCCGACTTGTGTTGCCACCGTGCGCGCCACGCTCTTCATTGCCGCTTCCACCACCGTTTCGCGCTGATAGCCGGACGTCCGGCCGCGCGATTGGCCGCGGCCCTGGTTGTCGTCGTCATTGCCGCCGCCGAAGCCCGGCAGGTTCCAGCCGGAGGTCGTGTTGCCCTGTTGCTGTGGTGCTTCTTCCTGCGCCCGTTTGGCGGCGTCGGCATCGGCCGCCTTCTTCGCCCGCGCGGCCAGCAGTTCGAAGGCGGATTCGCGGTCGACGTCCTCATCATAGACGCCGAGAACCGGGCTCCTGTCCATGATCTGCCGGCGTTCGTCATCGGTCACCGGGCCGACGCGGCCGGAGGGTGGGCGGATCAGCGTGCGCTCGACGATCGAAGGCGCGCCCTTGGCCTCCAGCGTCGAGACCAGCGCCTCGCCGGTGCCGAGATTGGTGATGACGGTGGCGCAATCGAAGGCCGGATTGGCACGGAAGGTATCGGCCGCCGTCCGCACCGCCTTCTGCTCGCGCGGCGAATAGGCGCGCAATGCGTGCTGTGCCCGGTTGCCGAGTTGGGCGAGCACCGTTTCCGGTACGTCGAGCGGATTCTGTGTGACGAAATAGACGCCGACGCCCTTGGAACGAATCAGCCGTACGACCTGCTCGACACGTTCGGTCAGCACCTTCGGCGCGTCGTTGAAGAGCAGGTGCGCCTCGTCGAAGAAGAAGACGAGCTTCGGCTTGTCGGGGTCGCCCACCTCGGGCAATTCCTCGAAGAGCTCGGAGAGCAGCCAGAGCAGGAAAGTGGCGTAAAGCCGCGGGTTCATCATCAGCTTGTCGGCAGCCAGCACCGAGATCTGGCCGTAGCCGTTGTTGCTGGTGCGCATGATGTCGGAAATCTTCAGCGCCGGTTCGCCGAAGAAGTGCTCGGCGCCCTGCTGTTCGAGAACGAGCAGCGCCCGCTGGATCGAGCCGACTGACGCCTTGGAGATCAGCCCGTACTGGTTGGAAAGTTGGCTGGCGTTTTCGCCCATATAGTTCAAGAGCGAGCTGAAATCCTTGAGGTCGAGCAGCGGCAGCCCGCCTTGGTCGGCGATCTTGAAGGCGATGTTGATGACGCCTTCCTGCGGTTCGGAGGCATCCATCAGGCGGGCGAGCAGCAGCGGTCCCATCTCGGCGATGGTGGTGCGCACCCGGTGGCCCTTCTCGCCGAACAGATCCCAGAAGATCACCGGAAACTGGTCGAATTCGTAGTCGGTGAAGCCGATCTGCTCGGCGCGCTTCGTCAGGAAATCCTTGGGCTCGCCCTTGGCGGCGATGCCGGACAGATCGCCCTTGATATCGGCCGCAAATACCGGAACGCCGGCTCGGGAGAAACCTTCGGCGAGCACCTGCAGCGTCACCGTCTTGCCGGTGCCGGTAGCGCCGGTGACGAGGCCGTGACGGTTGCCGAATTTCAGGTCGAGATATTCCGGCTTGTTGATGCTGTCATCGGGATTGCGGCTCGCGCCGATGAAAATCTTGCCATCCTCGATCATTCGGAATGCTCCCTTGGGGCTCTGCCGCCATTTGTATGAGAAGGCTTGCTTCTGCCGCCTTCATCGAACCATCGTTTCCCTGTTATAAGCAGGGAGATGGATGCGGACAACTGTTTGCATTGAAAGCAAAACTGGACAAAGTGCCGCCCGGGGAGGGGCCGGCTTGAGTTGCGGTCAAATCTCGATTAACGTTGACGTTAACGTCAAAAAACAGGAGGCTGACGATGAATGAAATTGTGACCCAGATCGCCGATCGCGTGGGTATTGCGCCTGATTTGGCCGAAAAGGCGCTCGGCATGATGCTCGGCTTCCTGCAGCGCGAGGCCGCCGATGGCCCGGTTGCCAAGATGATCGAAGCGATCCCCGGCGGCGCCGACCTCGTCGCCCAGTTCAACGGCGCAGGTGCCGGCGGCGGCGGTCTGCTCGGCGGGCTGATGAGCTCGCTCGGCGGCGGCGGCATCATGGGGCTCGGCCAGCAACTGATGGGCGAAGGCCTCGGCATGGGCGAGATCACCTCGCTTGCCAAGGAAACCATCGCGATCGCCAAGCAATATGCCGGCGAGGAGGTCGTCGACGAGGTCGTCGCTTCCGTCCCGGGCCTCAGCCAGTTCGTCTGAGACGAGGGATCGGCAGGAGCCTCGCTTAATTGCGGGGCTCACTGTTCTCGTCACACCTGGGTGAAAAGCAAGCGCTATCCCTATGGAAGGAGAGCAGATGACCGTCTGGCGCCCATCGCAGCAGATCAGGGTGAAGGTGATCGGCCTCGCCTGGCGGAAAGATCAGCTCCTCGCTGCCGAAGTGGAGGATGACAGCGGCCGCATCAAGGGCGTCCGCCCGCTCGGCGGCGCGATCGAATTCGGCGAGAGCCGCGAAGAGGCCCTGCACCGCGAATTCGGCGAGGAGCTCGAGACCGATATCCGCATCGTCGGCCCCTGGCATCTGCTTGAAAACATCTACGAGCATCATGGCGCGACCGGTCACGAATTCATCTTCGCCGCCGACATCGAACTGGCCGATGCATCGCTCTATGAGCGCGATGAAATCCGCTACTGCGAACTCGACGAGACGGCGGCGACAGCGCGCTGGTTCGGCCGCGACAGGCTGCGTAACGCCGGCATCGATCTCTATCCGACAGGCCTCGACAAACTGCTGTCGCGCTGGCGCGATTGAGCCGGAGATCGCCCGCTCTGAGGCGCCATATTCCGATCGCCAAACTTTGATCGTCCGCCCCCGCTTCCAGGGGAACAATGAGGTCRTTCTGCTGTTTCTGTCGCATCGCTGAAACCATAGGGAATAGCATCATGCGTAGGTTTCTTGCAGCAGCCTCGATCATTCTCCTCGGCTTCGCCGCGCCGGCCTTCTCCCAGGCGCTTGCTGATATGGACTATAGCGGCCGCTTCGGCGGTATGCCGCCCGGCACGGTGCCGGGGGCGGAATCCAATGGCGGACTCATGATACCCCTCGATCCAGTCGAAACCGGTGATATCAACGTCGTCATTCCGCCGGATCGGCCCACTTGCCCACGGCCCGGAACGCGTCAGTACCGCGCGGCCGAGCGCAACGGTACACTAAGCGACGCCTGCCGCTGACGGGATAGTCCGGATTGGAAAGCAGAACCGTCTTTATTTGCCGTTTCTGTGCAACAAAACGCCGAGTTCATGCCACTGCCGCCTGTCGCGCTGGATCAGTTCGTAGGCGCAGGCCGGTCCCATGCTGCCCGGCGCGTAAGCGTCGGGCACGCTCTGATCCCCAGCCCAGATGTCGAGGAAGGGTTGCACCGCCGCCCATCCGGCCTCGATGCCGTCGGCGCGCTGGAATAGGGTCTGGTCGCCGATAAAGAGATCGTAGAGCAGCGATTCATAGCCGGTCGTCTTGGCGATATCGAATTTGTCGGCATAGCGGAAATCGAGCGAGACCGGCACGGTATCGACGGAAAGTCCCGGCGATTTGATCGAAATTTCCATGCTCATGCCCTCGTCGGGCTGCACCTGGATCACCAGCCGGTTTGGCGGCAGGCGACTATTGACCTCGGTCTCGCGAAACTGCGCAAACGGCACCGGCTGGAAGGTGATGACGATCTCGGTGTCGCGCGCCGTCAGCGCCTTGCCAGTCCTGAGATAGAAGGGCACACCGGCCCAGCGCCAGGTATCGGCATAGAGTTTCAGCGCCACGAAGGTCTCGGTCCTGCTGTCGGGCGAGACGTCCTTCGTATCGCGATAGGCCGGAAGCTCGGCGCCATTGAGCGGGCCTGCGCTATAGGCGCCGCGCACGCCATGCGTCTTGGCCTCCTCAGGCGTATAGATGCGCAGCGCCTTCAGCACCTTGCTCTTCTCGTTGCGGATTGCTTCGGCATCGAAGCTGTTTGGCGGCTCCATGGCGATCATCGCCAGCAGTTGGAAGAGATGGTTCGGCACCATGTCCCGTAGCGCGCCGGTTGCATCATAGAATTTGCCGCGGCTGCCGACATCGACGATCTCGGCGGCGGTGATCTGCACATGGTCGATATAGCGGTTATTCCACAAGGACTCGATCATCATATTGGCAAAGCGCGCCGTCATCAGGTTCTGCACCGTCTCCTTGCCGAGGAAATGGTCGAGCCGGTAGACTTGGCTTTCTTCGACCTGGGCGAGAATCTGCGCATTGAGCGCCTGCGCCGAGGCGAGATCGGTGCCGAACGGCTTCTCGATGGCGACGCGGCGGAAGACGCGGTCGCTTTCATCGGTCAGCCCGTGGGCGGCGAGCTTCTCGACGATCGTGCCGAAAAAGGATGGCGGGACGGCGAGATAAAAGGCGGCATTGGCATTCGGCCCCAGCCGCTTGCCGATCTCGACGAAAATATCGTCCTTGGTGAAATCCCCGGAGGTGTAGGAAATGCGCTGGCGCAGGCTTTCCCAGGCCTCGTCGTTCACCGTCGGCTCTTCGCCGCTCAGATGGCTGAGGAATTGGTCGAGCCGCCCGCGCAGGAACTCGTCGTCACCCGGCTCGATGCCGACGCCGAGAATGTGGAGATCCTCGCCGACGAGGCGGCTGCGTGTCAGATTGATGATCGCCGGCACCAGCAGGCGGCGCGTCAGGTCTCCCGTGGCGCCGAAGATGACGAGGGTGACCGGTGGGGTAGGGGCAGCGTCCATGTGTCATCTCCTTGGATTTTCCGGCCGACTATACTGCGCGCCGGTTTTGCCGCAACATAGGCGGCGAGGGATAACAGGCATTTGACATCCTCTGGCGCTCGCCGCCGCCCGCCCGTCATCCGCCTGACGGCACCAACCGGGGTCGAGCCACGCGTCTCGACCCGTCCTCCGGACCCCCGCAGGCGGGGCGAAGGGGATATGCCGCGACCTCTCCGTTCCCCGCCAGCCTCTCGCAGGGCACGTCCCCTCTCCCCGTTTTTACGGGGAGAGGGCTAGGGTGAGGGGCAAGCCACACGGTAGGTTTAGGGTGAGGGCTACCATCGGCGCGAACCGGACATGCCGGCAGCGGCCGATTACCCTTTCACCGCCACCATGAAAATCCTCGGAAACCGCAGCAGCACTCGCCCGTCCGACATCCTGGGATAGGCCTTTTCCAACCGCTTGAGGTAATCCGCCAGGAATGCCTCGCGATGCTCTTCGCCGGCATGGGCGAGATAGGGCATCAGCCCGGTTCCCTTCACCCATTCGACGATCGCCGCCGCATCCGCCATCGGGTGATTGTAGATGGTGTGCCAGATATCGACGCGTGAAGCTTTGGCGATCAGCCGGCTGTAATAGGTGGACGGCGGCGGCAGCGCCTTGCGGCGCACGCTCTTCGCCTCGAAGGCGGATTTCCACGGGCCGGCATGGGCGGTCTCTTCCATCGCCAGATGCGAGGGTTCGCCGAGATTGTCGGGCATCTGCACGGCCAGCACGCCGCCTTCGGAAAGCCCGTCCATCAGCCGGTCGAAGATATCGAGATGATCGGGCAGCCATTGGAAGACGGCATTGGCAAACAAAAGGTCTGCAGGTTCATCCGGCTGCCAGATGCCGAGATCCGCCTCGACGAAGGCAGTACCCGGAAGCCGCTTGCGCGCCGCCTCCAACATGTTCATGTCGCTGTCGACGCCGGAGACGCCGACCGCCCCATAGCGCTCGATGATCAGCTCGGTCGAATTGCCCGGGCCGCAGCCGAGATCGATGGCATGACGAATGTTTTGCAGCGGCACCTGTGCCAACAGGTCACGCGCCGGTCGCGTGCGCTCGTCCTCGAATTTCACATATTGATTGGCGGACCATGCCATGGCGTTCACTCCTGCTGTCAGGTCACATCGTCCATGTGGTGGATGCGGATCTTGTCGATGTTGCGGCCATCGAGCTTGACGATCTCATCGGCGAAGTCGCCGGCGACCAAGGCAGCCGTCGATCTTCACTCAGCCGATACAAGTATTTTGTCCACGCGCCTCCCGTCGAGATCGACGACTTCGAAGCGCCATCCATCTCTCGTGAAGCTCTCGCCCAATTCCGGCAGATGTTTCAACTCTTCCAACACCAGGCCGGCGACAGTCTGATATTCCAGATCGCCATCGAGCCTGAGGTTTAAGAATTCAGCGAACTCGTCAATCGGCGTCCAGCCCGACACGAGGTAAGAACCGTCGTCTCGACGAGCGATGGCCTGTTCATCGACAGGTCCCTCCTGGAGAGCCCCCATGATTGCTTCCAAAATGTCACCCGACGAGACAATCCCCTCGAAATGGCCGTACTCGTCGAAAACCAGCACCATGTGAACGGGCGATTTCCTGATGGCTTCAATAACATTGATGGCAGTTGAAAGATCTGAAACCACCGGGACGTCTTGCGTCAGAGCCTTGATGTCGACAGTGCCGTGTTCGGACATCGAGTCGTAGAAGTCCTTGACCGGAAGGATGCCGATCACCTCGTCCGAACTGCCTTTTCGAACGGGCAACCGCGACCGCTTCGTCCGGTGCAACTGGGTCCGAATTTCATCAAGGCTGTCGTCGATATCAATAATTTCGACGTCTCGCCGGGGCGTCATAAGCGCTCGGGCGGTGCGGTCCGCCAGCCGCATGACGCCTGATATCATCGCGGACTCTTCGCTTTCAATAACGCCAGCCGACTGCGCCTCGGCCAGAACAGTTTTGATCTCTGCGTCAGAGACATTGTCGCCACCTTTTCCTGTTTGGCCCAAGAGCTTGAGCACAAGATTTCCGGAGGCGTTCAGAAGCCACACGAGTGGCAGCGCGATTTTTGAAAGTACCGCCATAGCGGGCGCGACCTTGGCCGCAACCGCTTCGGGTTCCCGTAATGCGATCTGCTTGGGAACAAGTTCGCCGACGATCAACGAAAGATATGTGATTGCCACAACGACTGAACCTACGCCAATGGCATCGGCCGCCGTCGATGACATCCCCTGGGCTTCCAGCCATCCGCTCAGGCGGCCGCCGAGCGTGGCCCCTGAGAACGCGCCGGATAGAACGCCGACCAGCGTGATGCCGATCTGCACTGTAGAGAGAAAACGACCGGGATTTTCGGCAAGTTTGATCGCTTGGGCTGCACCCTTGCTTCCATTGTCGGAGAGAACCTTTAGGCGGGCCGTTCGAGAAGACACAACAGCCAGCTCCGACATGGCGAGCACACCATTCAGGATGGTGAGAAACGCCACAATTCCAATTTCCAGAAACACAGGGACCCTATTCTTTGAGGTTGTAATGCCGCATTCATCGGGCGAAGCGGCGAGGCATTCGAAGGGACGCTCTATAGACGTATATACGTATCGCCTATCGTCTTTCCCTCATCGTGTTGACATCAGTGCAGGTTGCATCAGACCGCTCCTCTGAAGTGAAAGTCATGGGCCATCGGTAAAACCGGGTAGGCCCCGCGGCCACCCGTCATCGACAATGGTCTGGGAAGCGGCTCTCTGCGGGAGCCTTGATATGCTTGAGGCGAGGCGGAGGTCATCGCACCGTCTACAGTGGTCGCCTGCTTCGTCGGTCGGGAGATCCCGGTTGGAAGGGGCGGAGCTTGTACTGGATGGGTCGCTGTCAGGCATGTCGCAATTTTGACGGTGAAACAGTGCCGACGCAAGAGGTGCCGGGCGAAAATCCTTATAGCGTCTTGATGTGACAGTTTCGCCAACGGCAGCAGCATCGCGTTTGCGCGTCTTAAAAAGAGGCGCTGCGAGCTGCCCGGTCATAGGTAAAGCCGGCGCAATACACCGTAAATTAACAGCCTCTTCGTATTTTCTTTATATTGCGAACGATTTCCGCGACGTGCAGGCCGTGCAGGC
>NZ_JBFTQY010000065.1:0-35071 GCF_056399245.1 Rhizobium sp. 01N447_2 | reverse complement strand
TAGTAGAGATGGTAGCCATCCCAGTATGGCGAAAAGGCTTCCAGGACGCGTCTCAGACGGCCTTCCGCGATATACGGAAGAGCGACGTCTTCCGGTATGTAAGCCAATCCAAGCCCTTCCAGAGCCCCTTCCACGCCTTGATAGGAGTTGTTGAAGGCAAGCTGTCCCTCGACCCGGATTTTAATCTCTTTCCCGTTGTCTTCGAACTCCCATGCCCAGAAGCCCCCATAGGTGGGCAGGCGCTCATTGATGCAGTTGTGGCGGACAAGGTCCTGCGGATGCTCGGGAATCTCTTTGCCATCGAAATATGAGGGTGCGCCGACGACGGCAAAACGGAAATCAGGTCCGATGCGAGTCGAGATCATGTCTTTCGCCACCTGCTCGCCCATCCGGACGCCCCCGTCGAAGCGCTCCGTCACGATATCCGACAGCCCGTTCTCGCGTATCAGTTCCACCTTGATATCAGGATTGTTGGGTAGGAAGCGCTGGAGCTTCGGCCAGATGATCCACTTTATCGCATGGTCGGATGCCGTGATGCGGATGTTGCCGGCCGGCTTTTCCCTAAACGCGGTGAGTGTTTCCAGTTGAGCCTCGATCTCGTCGAAGTGTGGTCCCACGCCTTGGAACAATCGTTCTCCAGCGTCGGTGAGCGAAACGGCCCGCGTGGTACGGGTCAAAAGCCGGATTCCAAGCCGCGTTTCGAGCTGGCGGACAATATGGCTGAGCGCCGATTGAGATACGCCCAGCTTCGCCGCCGCCCGCGTAAAACTCTTCTCTCGGGCGACTGCCAGAAAGGCCATCAGGTCATTGACGCTCTCGCGCGGCATCATGAGCTCCTTCGGATCAAATGGCGGTTGTACTGAATTTGCTGAGGCTGGACATTGAAATCATCGTGAACAGAAGCCGGCGGTTCCGCTGAAGACGTAGCTGTAGCCGAAATTCTCCAGCCGCTCTCGCGCAGTGGAACAAGTTCCCGCTCTGGCCATTTGTCGTCCATGAAAACAGCCCTGCCGATGTCGCTGCTCGCTCTGGCCATCTTCGTTGGCGGTGCTGCCGCGCGGGAACTCCGACCCGAAGCAATTAATACCGCGTCGATTGCTTCCATCGGGGCAGGGAAGCCTAAGCCCGCAGATCCAGACCCGGCGATGGTCCGCCTTCAGGTCCTGCTCGACCGTGCAGGCTCGTCTCCCGGTGTGATCGATGGATTATACGGGGAGAACGTCAACAAGGCCGTGGCCGGCTTCGAGGCTATGAACAATCTCCCTGTCGATGGGAGGCCGGATCCGGAAGTCGCCTCCCGCCTGGAAGGCAATGCCGCCATCGTTTCCCCGATCGTTGAAAGCTATGTCGTCTCGGCAGAGGATGCCACGGGTCTTGTTGACAAGATCCCGGAAGACTATGGCGAGAAGGCAAAGATGCAGAGCTTGGGATATACGAGCGTTGCCGAGAAGTTATCCGAGCGGTTCCACATGGGGATCGATTTCGTGCATGCGCTCAACCCGGCTTCGCAGTTTGCTCCTGGCGATACGGTGTGGGTCGTGGATCCCGGTCCTCCAAGGCAAGGAAAGGTCAAGAAGATCGAGGCTGACAGGAAGACGGGACAGGTGCTCGCCTATGCCGCGGATGGATCACTGCTTGCAGTCTATCCCGCGACGATCGGAAGCGAAGACAATCCGGCGCCGTCGGGCAAGCACAAAGTCAAGGGCGTCGCCAGGATGCCGGTCTACAGATATGACCCGAAGCGCAACTTCAAGCAGGGAAAGAACGACAAGGTCCTGACGATTCCGAAAGGGCCGAACGGCCCGGTCGGCACGGTCTGGATCGACCTGACCGAACCGACCTATGGAATACACGGGACACCGGAGCCGAAGCTCATCGACAAGGTTGGCTCGCACGGTTGCGTGCGGCTGACGAACTGGGACGCCGAAGAACTGGCCGGTATGGTCAAGCCCGGTGTGCTGGTGGACTTCGTCAGTCGAAGTTCAGCCACGCCGAAGTGACGGGAATACGTCGCAAATCCCGCCATCTTCCCCGGCTTGTCGCCAATGGGATGTAGTTTGCGTCTGGCGCCGCCATATCATCGGCGTTCACGACGCTTTGGCTTCGAAAGCGGGGGCGAAATCACCCAGCGATTTTGCCTTGAGGATGGTGGCCTCGATATCCTGCTCCACGATCGCTTCCAGATCGGCGAAGCCGTCGATGACATAGTAGATCGGCTGGAGGATATCGATCCGGTAGGGCGTTCTCAGCACGCTCAGCAGTTCGAACGGCCGGAATTCGCATGCCTTGCCTTCCATTGCCGCCTTCGCTTCGCTGGGCGATGAGACGATGCCCGCGCCGAAGCAGCGGCGTCCCTGCGGCGTATTGATCAGGCCGAATTCGACGGTGAACCAGAAGATCCGGAACAGGTGCCATGAATAGCCCTTGCCGAGGCGGACGGCGGTTTCGCCGAAATGCCGGACGAAATTGGCATAGCTCTGGTTGGTGAGCATGGGGCAGTGGCCGAAGACCTCGTGGAACAGGTCCGGTTCCTCGATATAGTCGATATGTTCGCGACGGCGCAGGAAGGTTGCGAGCGGGAATTTGCCTTGCGACAGAAGCTCATAAAAGCGCGACGGCGGAATGAGCGCCGGCACGCCTTGCACACCGAAGCCGGTGGTTTCGTTCAGGCGTCTGTTGACGTCGAGAAGCTGAGGCACCTTATCGGGCTTCAGCCCCAGCATTTTGACACCATCCAGATATTCGCGGCAGGCGGTATCGGAAAGCAGGTTCATCTGACGCCGATAGAGTTCACCCCAGATCGCATCTTCATCCGGTGTGTAGTCATAGAGACCATCCGGGCCGGGCAGTTTGGCGGTATAGCTGCTTTCCTTGGTCATGTGCTGATCCTCCCAGGCACGGCGCTTATCCTGCCATTATGATCCGGGTTTGGAGGATTTTCTTTTCTTTCATGCTGGCTGTCGCCATAATGGTGGAAAATATTCCCGAATGAGATGCGGAAAATGAAAGAACCTGGGAATTTTCGTCGCAAGCTTCTGCAGCTCGTCCAGGCCGACGGCAGCCTGTCGCTGGCCGACCTGGCGGAAAAGGCCGGCATGTCGCAGAGCTCTGCATGGCGGAAGATCCAGGAACTGGAAGCCGACGGCGTCATCCGCAAGCGTGTGACGCTGCTCGATCCTGGAAAACTCGATCTCAAACTCTGCGTCATCGCGCATGTGACGCTGGAGGATCACCACGAAGAGGCGGTCGCTTCTTTCGCTTCGATGGTACTGGAGCGGCCGGAGATCATGGAGTGCTACGCCTTGTCAGGCGCCTTCGATTACATGCTGAAGATAAGGGCAAGCGACGTGGAAAGCTACGAAGCCTTCATGACCCGCTATCTGATGCGCAACCCGCATGTGCGCACGGTCGTCTCGAGCTTTGTGCTGCGCGAGCTGAAATTCTCGACCGAACTGCCGATCTGAACTGACGCTTACAACCCGGAGTACCGCGTGGCGTCACCATGCCAACCGCCTGGCATGTGTATCGGAAAGCCCTCGAATGTCTTCAGCGTGTCGAGGACAATCGACGTCTTCACATGCTGCACCGACTCGTGGGGCAGCAGAACGTCGTTGACGAATTTCGAGAGGTCGGCGAGCCCGCGGGTCGCGACCGTCAGGTGATAATCCATTTCGCCGGTTAGCGCATAGGCTTCGAGAACTTCCGGCAATCCGTTGATCAGTTGCGAAAACCGGCGGGCATTGTCTCTGTTGTGGGTCGCAAGCGTCACGGAAATGACCACCAGCATATCCAGCCCCAACTTCTGCCGATCGAGGTAAGCGCGGTAGCTGCGGATATATCCCTCAGCCTCCAGTCTCGTCCGCCGGCGCGAGCATTGCGACGGCGAAAGCGCGATCCGCTCCCCCAACTCATTGTTCGTCAGTCTGCCGTCTTTTTGAAGTTCCTGGAGCAGGCGCAAATCCAATTTGTCGAGCGGCTCATCCATTGCACGAAATCTCCAATACACTCACGGATCGTGCATAATTTCTTCCTGAAGCATAAAGAATGCAAGAACTTTGCACGCGTTTTGGGCCACACTTTGCATATCAAATGCCATCTCCTTTGGAGGAAAGAAAATGGGTCCTTTCCCGCATGACGCGCCGCCCTCGGAAATCACCGCTGACAATCCGGCCGGCACCGACGGCTTCGAATTCGTCGAATTCGCCCATCCTGAGCCCGAGACGCTGCGCGAGCTCTTCACACGCATGGGCTACATTGCGGTCGCCAAACACAAGACGAAAGACATCACCGTCTGGCGCCAGGGTGACATCAACTATGTCCTGAACGCCGAACCCGGCAGTCATGCCGCCCGTTTCGTCGCAAATCACGGTCCCTGCGCCCCATCGATGGCCTGGCGCGTCGTCGATGCCCAGCACGCGTTTAACCACGCCGTGTCAAAAGGCGCTGTTCCCTATGAAGGGGACGACAAGATGCTCGATGTCCCGGCGATTGTCGGCATCGGCGGCTCACTGCTCTATTTCGTGGAGACCTATGGTGCCAAGGGGTCGGCCTACGATGCCGAGTTCGACTGGCTTGGCGAGCGCGACCCGCATCCGCAGGGGATCGGCTTCTATTACCTCGACCATCTGACGCACAATGTCTTTCGCGGCAACATGGACAAGTGGTGGGATTTTTACCGCAACCTGTTCAACTTCAAGCAGATCCACTTCTTCGATATCGATGGGCGCATCACCGGCCTGGTCAGCCGCGCCATCACCTCGCCCTGTGGCAAAATCCGCATTCCGCTGAATGAATCGAAGGACGACACCAGCCAGATCGAGGAATATCTGAAGAAGTACAAGGGCGAGGGCATCCAGCACATCGCCGTTGGGACGGAGGACATCTACGACGCCACCGACAGGCTTGCCGACAACGGCCTGYGTTTCATGCCGGGTCCGCCGGAGACCTATTACGATATGTCCTATGAACGGGTGAACGGCCATAGCGAACCTGTCGAACGCATGAAGAAGCACGGCATCCTGATCGATGGCGAAGGTGTGGTGAATGGCGGCATGACGAAAATCCTGCTGCAGATCTTCTCCAAGACCGTCATCGGCCCGATCTTCTTCGAATTCATCCAGCGCAAGGGCGACGAGGGCTTCGGCGAAGGCAACTTCCGGGCTCTTTTCGAGTCGATCGAGGCAGATCAGATCAAGCGTGGTGTCATCGGTACCGCAGCGGAGTAAACTCACCAGCGCCGCGCATCTTTCAGACACGCGGCGCTGGAGTTTTCGGGGAGGAGTGAGTATGGACCAGACATCGATCCAGACGTCGGATGGTGAAGCCGCGACGGCAAACACGCTGAAATACATGCCGGGGTTCGGCAATGACTTCGAAACCGAGTCGCTTCCCGGCGCCTTGCCGCAGGGCCAGAACAGCCCGCAGAAGTGCAACTATGGTCTCTATGCCGAGCAGCTTTCCGGCTCGCCGTTTACCGCGCCGCGCGGGACCAACGAAAGGTCCTGGCTTTATCGCATCCGCCCGAGCGTGCGTCACACCCGCCGCTTCTCCAACGCATCCTATCCGCTCTGGAAAACCGCGCCGTGCCTCGACGAACATTCGCTTCCCCTCGGCCAGCTTCGCTGGGATCCCATCCCGGCGCCCGCGGAGAGACTGACCTTCCTCGAAGGGGTGCGGACCATCACGACGGCGGGCGATGCCACCACCCAGGTGGGCATGTCAGCCCATGCCTACGTCTTCAACGAGGACATGGTCGACGATTACTTCTTCAACGCCGATGGTGAACTGCTGATCGTGCCGCAGCTCGGCGCCATCAGAGTGTTCACCGAAATGGGCATCATGGACCTCGAGCCCCTGGAAATATGCCTGATCCCGCGCGGCATGATGTTCAAGATCATGAGGGGTGGCGACCAGACGGTCTGGCGTGGCTACATCTGCGAGAACTACGGCGCGAAATTCACCCTGCCGGACCGCGGGCCGATCGGCGCCAACTGCCTGGCAAATCCGCGGGATTTCAAGACGCCTGTCGCCGCATTCGAGGACAAGGAAACGCCCTGCCGCGTGCATGTGAAGTGGTGCGGAAAATTCTATGTCACGGACATCGGCCATTCGCCGCTGGACGTGGTGGCCTGGCACGGCAACTATGCCCCGTTCAAGTACGACCTGCGGACATTTTCTCCGGTCGGCGCCATCCGCTTCGATCATCCCGATCCGTCGATTTTTTCGGTTCTGACCGCGCCCACCGAAGATGCGGGCACCGCGAATGTCGATTTCGTGATCTTTCCGCCGCGCTGGCTGGTCGCCGAGCACACATTACGCCCGCCCTGGTATCACCGCAACATCATGAGCGAATTCATGGGGCTGATCCACGGCCAGTATGACGCCAAGGAGGAGGGATTCGTGCCGGGCGGCATGAGCCTGCACAACATGATGCTTCCGCACGGGCCGGATGCGCTCGCCTTCGAAAAGGCATCCAATACCGAGCTCAAACCCGTGAAGCTCGATCACACCATGGCCTTCATGTTCGAGACCCGGTACCCGCAGCAACTGACGAAATACGCAGCCGAGCTTGAAACGCTGCAGGATAATTACCTGGAATGCTGGGACGGCCTGGAACGCAAGTTCGACGGAACCCCCGGTATCAAGTGATGCATCAGGTGAAGTCATCCTCCGGCACGGGATTTCGGACATGAAACTTGCAACGTTAAAAGACTCCACGCGGGACGGCCGGCTCGTCGTCGTTTCTCGCGACCTGACCCGCTGTTCCGAGGTCGGTCATATCGCCCGCACATTGCAGGCGGCGCTCGACGACTGGGAGCATGTGGCTCCGAGGCTCGCGCTCATTGCCGAAGGCGTCGAGACGGGCGCCCAGCCGACGATCCGGTTTCACGAACATGACGCAACGTCACCTCTGCCGCGTGCCTATCAATGGGCCGACGGCTCCGCTTACGTCAACCATGTCGAACTGGTGCGTAAGGCACGCGGCGCCGAGATGCCGGCGAGCTTCTGGACCGATCCGCTGATCTATCAGGGCGGCTCGGACGCTTTCCTTGCCCCGCGCGACCCGATCTTGGCGGCCGACGAGGCCTACGGGATCGACATGGAGGGCGAGGTCGCCGTCATTACCGGCGACGTTGCCATGGGGTCCAGCCGCGAGGCCGCCCGCAGCGCCATCCGCCTGCTGATGCTCGTTAACGACGTCTCGCTGCGCGGCCTGATCCCGGACGAGTTGGCGAAGGGATTCGGTTTCTTCCAGTCCAAGCCGGCCTCGGCATTCTCTCCGGTCGCGGTGACGCCGGACGAGCTTGGGGATGCCTGGGATGGCGGCAAGCTGCATCTGCCGCTGTTGGTGAGCTTGAACGGCCGGATCTTCGGCAGGGCAAATGCCGGCCTCGACATGACCTTCGATTTCGCCCAGTTGATTGCCCATGCCGCCAAAACCCGTAACCTCCTGGCCGGAACGATCATCGGCTCGGGAACGGTATCCAACAAGCTGGACGGCGGCCCGGGCAAGCCGGTGGAAGACGGCGGAAGCGGTTACTCCTGCATTGCCGAAATCAGGATGATCGAGACGATCGAGACCGGATCGCCGAAGACCCCCTTCATGAAGTTCGGGGATCAAGTCCGCATCGAGATGAAGGATAAGGCCGGCCATTCGGTCTTCGGGGCGGTCGAGCAGACGGTCGAAAAATACCGCGGAGCCGACCCGCGATGAACGAGGTCGTTCTTTACGACTACTGGAGATCATCGGCGAGCTATCGCGTCCGCATCGCGCTCAATCTCTTGGGCGTCGATTATCAGACAGTGTCCATCAACCTGTTGGAAGGAGCGCACAAGACCCCGGAATATCTGGCGCTCAACCCTCAGGGACTGGTGCCGACATTGGTGATCAACGGGAAAACACTGACGCAGTCGCTGGCAATCATCGAATATCTGGCCGAGCTCCGGCCGGAATGCGGATTACTGCCACCTGACATTGCCGATCGCCAGAAAGTCCGCGCCCTTGCCTATGCGGTCGCCATGGACATCCATCCGATCTGCAATATGCATGTCGTGTCGCATCTGATGAGCATGACGAATAAGCCCGATGCCCGCGAGCAATGGATGAAGCATTTCATCACCGACGGGCTGGGCAAACTGGAAGCGATGATCGGCAAAGCCGATGGCGCGTTCAGCTTTGGGGATGCACCGACGATGGCGGACCTCTGTCTTGTTCCCCAGGTCTACAACGCCCGCCGCTGGAGCGTTGAGTTGACCGCTTTCAAGCGCATCGTCGATATCGACGCCAGATGCGCAGACCTGCCGGCCTTCCAGGCGGCGCATCCCGACCGCGTGAAACCCTAACGGCGGATCGGGACCCGGGACGAAATTCGAAGAAGCGTCCCCTTGTTCCTGCGACTCTCGCATCAATGGCCGACACACACCGGATCGCGTGGACTGGGATCTCACGATCGCGGTGAGGAACCCGCGTTTACCTTGTATCAAAACTTCTGATTGTGCCGCTTGTCAGAAGATTGTCCCTTGTGCATTGATTATATGCTGTTGGGGTAAGTCTGAAATGTTCTCGTCAAAGCTGTTGATCTTCAAACTCGTGATGGACACGGGTTTGGTCGTATTTGAAGGCTGACGGTCTCATCGCAAGGATTCGATGATCGCCCGGCAATAGGTGGGCAAGATATGCTGCGAGTGACGACGGGAGAGATATACGTGCTCGAAGGCTGGAGAAATATGCGGAAATCCGTCTCGTTCATATCGATGCTGCTGGCGTTCGTCGCCATGGCAGGAGAGGGGCATGCAGCAATTTCCTACCAACGTGTGGACGGCGCCCCGGGACGTGGTCTGGTAATAAATGGCGTGTTTGAATTCTCCGACGATCCGATGCAGCTTGTCGACGAATACACGCAGTACCAAGCGGACTACATCAGCTTTGACTCGCCCGGCGGAAACGTGGTCACCGCGATCAGGTTCGGCCGCGCCATCCGCGCACTGAATGCGAGAACGCTCCAGATCAGAGCCTTGGAATGTGCATCGGCTTGCGCCTTCGCCTTCGTCGGTGGCGTCGAAAGGTTCGCCGAGCCGGGCTCCATCGGCGTGCATCGGATTTCCCTATCCGACGATGTCCCCATGGACAACAAATTGGCAGTCTCGACCGTTCAATTGATGACCGGCGAGATCATCGGCTATCTCACCGACATGGGAGTAAGCCCCAATCTGCTGCAGCTCAGCCTGTCGATCGACAGCACCGATATACGGTATCTCACCGCTGCGGAAATGCGAGACTGGAACATCAACACGCCCGAGGATATGCCCTCGGCACAGGAAAGCGCGCCGTCCCCGCCAGGCGCAGCGCCGCAGGAGAGCGCAACACCCGCCGACATGCCGTCAGACCCCAGCGCTTCCGAGGAGGTGGCGGCCTCCGAACCCGGCGACCTGACCACGGAGGCGGTTGATTTCGTCAACCGATACAATGACGAATGGTCGAAAGACAGTGCCTCGGCGTTGGCCTTTATGAAGGGCGTCTATGCCGACGAGGTCTCCTTCTTCGGAAACTCGGTCGACAAAGACGCCGTCCTGAAGGAAAAGGCAGCCTTCGCCCAACGCTGGCCGGAGCGCATCTACAGCGTCAAGCCGGGCTCCGTGACTGCCAGTTGTGCCGGAAAATGCGAAATGTCGGGAATTGTCGAGTGGTTTGCCGGAAACAGGGACACGGGTAAGACGTCCTCCGGGATGGGGGAATTCTCTTTCGTGTGGAACACGGCCTCTCTGCAGATCGAGTCCGAGACCGGAAAGGTGCTCGCCACGGACAAGGGGGCCAAGGCACCGGATCGGTTGATCCATCAGTGGACAGGATTGGACGATATCTGCCGCACAAGTGTCGATCGCGAAGGGGCCGAGACGCTACGGGCATGCAAACGGCGCGACGAACTCGGTCCGCTGCTCAATCGCGCGGACTGGTGTTATGGCCATAAGGACGAAGCCGGAATAAACTGGGAGTGGCACAAATGCGATGCCAACTCCCGCCGACATACGAGTAAGTAGCGCGCAGGCCCAAAGACGCGCGACCAGTGATTTGCCCGGAGGAAGAAATGTTGGGAAGCTCATATTCCTGAGTGAGGCCGAGCATGTCGGAAAACGAACATTCCCGATCGAACACCGCCCTGCCGGGTTCTGACGAACCCGACAAGCCGGCCGAGCGCTTCCAACTCGGCCTCTGCCTTTCGGGCGGCGGCTACCGGGCCATGCTTTTCCATGCGGGATCGCTTGCGAGGCTCAACGAGGCCGGTCTTCTGGCAAAACTCGATATGATCTCGTCGGTGTCGGGCGGATCGATCGCGTCCGGCCTGTTGGCCTATATGTGGCCACGGCTCGTCTTTGAGAACGAGGTCGCCGTCAACCTCAAGACAGAATACCTCGATCGCATTCTGGCCTTCAGTCAGCTATTCGCGGATGGGGCGAGCTTCCTGAAGGGCGTGTTCAACCCCTTCTCGAGCGCGGCGGAGGAAGCCGCGAAACTCTACGAGCGGCATCTCTTCGACGGAAAATCACCAAGCCTGAGCGATCTTCCGAAATCGCCCTGGTTCGTATTTTGCTCCAGCAATCTCAGCACCGGTTCGCTCTTCCGGATGTCGAACCGCTATGTCGCGGATTACAGGATCGGGGTGTCGTTTCATCCGACACTTTCGCTCGCGACCGCGGTTGCCGCTTCGGCGGCATTCCCGCCCGTGCTGTCGCCACTGCGACTGGACCTGTCGCAGTTTTCCTGGAAGAGGGAAAAGCTCGACGACACCGTTGGCGAACCGGTTGCTCCGGGCAGGGCGATATTGAGCGATGGTGGCGTTTATGACAATCACGGCATCGAGCCGGCTCTGAAACGCTGCGACTGCCTGCTTGTCAGCGATGCCGGAGCGCCTTGGCGGTCCTCCACCCGCGGATACTGGAACTATCTCTCCCAGCTCAAGCGCGTTCTCGATACGACGGACAATCAGGTCAGGTCGTTGCGGCGCCGAGACCTGATCGGCGGCTTCAAGGCTGCCAAACAGGCTGATATGCTTGGCCTCGACGATCTCGCGAAATCGGCTCTACGCGCAAGAACGCGCGGCGTCTATTGGTCGATCGACAGCAAGGACGCTGAACTCAAGCCATATGCGTCTTACACGTTGCCGCCGTCATCGGTCGTTCCCTCGGAGGTCGGCACCTACCTTCATTTCCTCGGTGCGAAAGAGACGGAGCATCTGACGAACTGGGGGCATTACGTCTGCGACGCGATGCTCAACCGGTTTTACCAACCGCCCTTGGCTCCATCGCTCGGCCCGCCATTGGTTGCCGGAATCGTGAAGCCGGCTTGGGCGGCGAGGGCCAGCAAGCGCCTGTTCGACTTTCTTCCCTTTTAAACGAAGGCCAGGGGCCGGCTAAAGCGAGGCCAGCGGGATCCGGCGAGATTGCCCCAGCAGTCGAAAATCCTACGTTAAGCCTGAGGAAGAACGAACGTATCGACCGGTACGATGATCGGCTGTTCTGGCTCCCTTCGGCCGCTAATCTGAAGGGGCCCCAAAGTTCCAACTTCAATATTGTTTATGAAAGTGTGAGAGGCCCGGTTGCCCAGACCTCCCACGATATTTTTAGAGCTGAAGAGTAGTGTAGGCAGCCAGTGATTATGTCGTAGCACTACTAGATCTATCAAGCACTTAACATAGGTCGCAGCCAATTGAATATGACGCAATAGCCACATGAATTTGACGGCGTGAGAAAGCCTAGGGTTTGACCATTTCGAAACGGTGCAGAAGTACTCTCACCTTCTCGCGAAAAGGGATGGCCAGAAGGCTGTGGATCGAGGAAACGAAGGACATGACGAAACGGCGGGCGCTAGTCTAGAGGCGACCAACTGGTTGCGGTTTCGTATACGATCGAAAGGAAGTGAGGCGTATTCGGTCGAGGTGCGCTTGGAAGGCTTCTCGATCCTCAGGTCTTGCCGGGATTTAGCCTAGACTAGCAGCTTGGAGACGTGATCGCGCTTGATGATGTATTGCCCCACTTTCGACAGCGGGAAGGCAGGACGAATTTTCGTGGCAACAATTCGAGACCTAAGCTCCACAGCGGGGACGCCCGTCTCGCGGCTACACTGTTGCAACGTCACGTACTTCGCACCAAAGGTTTTCATGGAAAGGGGATTGCCGTCTGCTTCCAGCAGCTTCTCGCTACAAAGGTAGTCGAATGCACGCGGGGAAAGCCTGATCCGCTTGCAGTTTGCCGCGACCTCCGTAGCATTGCCATGGCTACTGACCGCGCCAGCTTGTGGGCCAGGGGCGGAGCGACCGGCTCCTGACAATCCCTTCGAGATTCGGCGTTTAAAGAGGCCTACTTCCCGCCAATCGAGCCTCAGTGCCGCGAGACCGGGTTCGTCTTTAATTCGCGCGACCTTCGCGAGTTTACCTTCGAGGATCAGAGCGAGAACTTGAGCGTAGCGTAAGCCGCCACGTTTTGCCGCCGATCCAAACGAAACCATATGGTCTCTAACGGGCCGGGTGGCCTTCGCGAGCAGTGCATCTCGCAAGCCGACAAGGTAAGCGCGCGAAAAGCGAGGACGCACGTTGGAAGCCGTGGTCTGTTCCGACGTTGGAAGGAACGCATGTTTTACGAAGCCGTCGTCTACCAGTCTCTTGAGTGTCCTTGGATCGAGTCCCATGATCTCCGCGGCGTCTTCCAGGGTCGCCATGTCGCGGATGATGGCGACGGCCTCATCGGCCATTTCCCTCCGAACGAAGCTGTCGTTGTGCGCCTGCCTCAGGGTCTTCAGGTGTCCGAGCTCGACGAGGATTCTCCTCAGCGTCTGGTCTGCATAGCCGGTGGCGCGAGCGATCATGGAGACGGACGTCCAGTCGCTATCTTCCACCTTTCCGAAAAAGTCTGCGCCGTTCAGGACCGGAATGACCTTCAATGTATGGTCGCGAATAGCCTTTCGCAAAGGATCGAAGTCTGGATGCGCGTGCCCATCATTGAGTGCGCTATAGAGCGAGCCGTATAGAGCCTTCCCCCCACGGACGTTACGCTTCTCTACAGGAAGGCGGACGCGGTCCAGTGCATCTTCAAAACCCTTCCATCCTTCTGACAAGCTCGCGTATCCTGCCGCACGGGCGGACGTCATGGCCGGCGCGCCAACGGCGCGGGGATTGATGTACCGCGCGCCCTTCGAGGCCAGCCCGATCAACTCGCAGGCCATCATCGCGGGAGAGAGCGCCAAACTATCCAGAAATGCACCATGACGTCGAACACCGCCGAGCCGGTCGACGACGAAAGCGTCGAATTCGGTGGTAGGTGCGGGAACAGCCTTTCTCAAAAGCGAACCGACATCGTCGCCTTCGACTTCCATCATGGCAGTAAAATCATGTTCGTGCTTTCTCACCGGGGCGCCGTCCGACTGCACGATTTCCACGGCGTGGGTGGGACACGCCGTGACTTGTGGCAGTATCCACAGAAGCCTGCCGTAGAGACGCGTGCCAGGCATCCGTCCGCCATCGCGCTGATCCTCGGCCAGACACTGCGGGCAGTATCTCAAGGAAGAACGTCGAATGGCAGTCTTGGAAAAGTAAGCTCCGGCGATCAACGTGCCGCCGTTGTTGTCGATCTGAAGATTGTGTCTCATCAGGTCCGACGCCGACCGTCCTACAAGTCGGGCAAGCTTCTCCACCCATGCCGCGTCTCCCCGAACAAGGCCTCGGAAGCTCAGGCCAAGATCATTGCAGAAGGTCCGCGAAGTCCCGGCCGCGTTTGCGACCGCGAGCCTTGACAAGTAGCTCAGCAAGGTTTCGTCGTTGAAGAGGGGGACGTCCATCAACATCAGCGTGAGGACCTTCGGCGCCGAGTTCTTTTGATCGATGCGAGATTTACCAGCATGCCGTCTTCGTCGACCTCGCGATCGATCGACAACCAGTTGTCCGCGATGAACACATTTGTTTCAGGCGTGCAGTCGGAGAGCCGGGCGTATCCTTCCTCGAAATGCTTCTGCGTCAGCAACTTGTTTGCCATGCTGTCCCTCAAGCATCGCTCGATGGCGTATTTGATGATCTGGATGGTCATGCCGAACCGCCACAGCCCGCCGTGCATCAACCTTCTCTTGAACTCGGAGTCCGGCTGGAAACCAACCTCCAGCCGGCAGGTTTCGGCCAGCAGGTACAGAGCCTCCTCAATGAGTTCGTGATCTTTCAGTTTTCCGTCGCGCTGTGCCACCATTTCGTTCGTGACGCCATCGTCCTCCAGACGCCCCACCCGGACGATAGGTGCTCGACGCTCCATTTGCTGGTTGGGATCTAGCTTCACGAAACCTTCGATTTCCGGAACGCCGCAKATGATGAGCCAGACAGGCCAGCTTTCCGTCTGCATCAAGTTCTTGATTGCTTCGCTGCAGTGAAGATAACCTTTGTTCGTCGGGGCGTTCAGGACGTGCTGGAACTCGTCAAGAACGAGGATTCTGATCTGTCGCAGCTTGAAGTTCTCGATGACCTTGTCCCAGATCTCCTCCTCGTCGAGCTTTCTGCCGCGCAGGTGGTAGCCCATAGCTCTGAGGATAGCTCGTCCAAGAGTCTTCATCGTGCAGCCGGCCGGCGTCTTCAAGCGGAGGCAAAGCTGCTGGGGATTGTTGTATTTGTTTCGAAAAGGCTGCAGCGATGGATTGAGATCTAGGCGCTGGTAGAGCGTCGTCGTCTTGCCTGCTCCGCTTTTACCGCTAATAGTGATCGCGTATCCATCCGGAGAGTTTCTCGACCGGATGTGGGCGATCATAAGCTTGAGCTCCTGGTCGATTTCATCGTCGGCGGCGGTACGAATGTGCACCTTCTTCAGGTCGTTCAAGATGCTCGCCCATTCCAGCGTGTCTGGGTCCGCAGTGCTGGAAATGTGCGCGAACATTTCGTCGTCGGCTTCTGCCTGCGTGCTCATTCTCGTTCCTTTCTGATCTCAACCACGATCGAACTCCTGCGCGGAGAGGGAGAGGGAGAGGGAGAGGGCGGCACGATGGGGGTAGCTGTGGGTTTGGGATCGTACGTCTGGGTTCGTGATGCCGCTTCCACGTCGGAAGGGCTTGTCGGATTCCGAGGCTTTTTCGAGGTCTGCGTTGTCGCCACCGGATCACCGCCGGCGTGGCCAAGGGAGTTCTCGCCGTAGTCCGTGGGGGCCTCTTCGACCACCGTGAACCCGGCTACGACTTCCTCGTTCCAATAACGCCGCAAAGCCGGCGTCATCACGGGCGATCCCACGCCCGCTGTGGCTTTGCTCGTATTGGCGAACTGCCTAGCGAGCATCAGCCGCTCCTTGGCGATCTTGACGCCGACGGCAGCGCCTGGGCCGAATACCGACTTGAGGAATCTCACGTTGCCCAGCCAGTCCAGCACCCTTTTGCCTTTCAACCCATCCATGATGGCGTCGACAGGCTCCCAACGGCGCGAGAATGGGTCTTTGACCAGGATGCGCGACACGTCGATCTCGTTGTATCGAACGGACAGCGTGAGATCGTGGCGATGTTTTCGCAGATTTTGGAGCCATTCGTTTGAGTATGGAAGACCGAGGATCACGATGCCCTGGTTGCCAAGCTTGTACTTCTCAACGATGCTGAATGCCTCGGCATATTCCTGATCGGTCGGGGGGAGCTTGACTTCGCCATCACCGGACTGGCTGCCGTACTTCCAAGCTTGCAAGGGTGTCATGCCCCCGAGACCGCGATGTGGAGTATTGTGGTAGCAGTCCACAATCAGCATCACGAGAAGTTCCGCCAACTGTTCGTCGGTGATGTGCTTGTGTTTCTCGGCATCGTAATGATCGCGCAGAAGCACGTTCGAAAAGGTCTGGCCGGATAATAAATGGATGTATCGCTGATTGATCGTTCTGAAAAAGCGTTCGACCCGGCCGCGAAGATGAGGATGTTTCGAGGGAGGAATGGAGGCTTTCCCGGTATAACTAACGCACGCCAACTGGAACTCGTGCGAGGTGTAGCTTGCTCCCGCGTCCGTGTGTACGGCGTCTGCCGTTCCACATTGCGGCCAGGAGGAGGTCGTTCCGTAGAGGTTGGCTTCGAATTCCTTGTCTCGCGCGACCATCGCCAAGGTGGCGACTGCCGCAGCACCCGATGGAGCGCTCCACAGAAGCTTCATCCCGCAGACGGAACGCGAGAAGGCGTCGAGCGCCACCGACAGCCACACCCGGCCGTCGTTCTTCTCGCTCTTCTCCTCTAGGCGACGTCGGACCTCTGGGTGAAGGTAGTCCCAGATTCCGTTCCGGACGAGCAGCCTGATGACATCCAGCTTGTGTTCGTCCATTTCGACGATTTCGAGCGGGCGTTTGGGTTGAAGCCCCCTACGCGTCATTCCGAACTTGCGAACGACTCTGTGGGGATCGCCTGCACGACCGACCTCGTTATTGAAATCCCCAAGGTCGTCGATGATGCGCTGAAACGATCGGAGGGAGGGAGTCTTGAAGGCAGGCTTACCTTCCTTCAAGCGTTCGTCGTTGGCTTCGTTCATCTGATTGTAGCAATCATACTTGGGAGGCCGGTCGGACGACTGATATTTGGCAGCGTACTCCATGTGGAAATGCAACTCGTCAGTCGTGAAACGCGACTCTCGTCCGACACGGCCGCGATGCCGAGGGTGCAGCGCTCCCGGCTCCATGTGATTGCTCTCTAACCGCTCGACCAATCTTCCAAACTGACGGGGTCCCGGAATGACGGCACGTTTGCCGGTCTTGGGAGGAATCAGATTTTCGTTCTCTGCTTTGAAGTAGGCAATGAACTTCGCGTAAGCCGCATCGGAGCGAGTAAAATATTCGCCCGTCTCATATTTATCTTCTTCCATCTCCAAATATTCAGACGCCATCCGCACTCTAAACAGGGTGCTGGGCGAAAGATCTGCGATTGACATTTTGCGGCGGCGGGCGATCGCGTTACGCGCGCTGAAATATCCCACCTCGCACTCAAGCTTCTTCTCACGTCGATAGCGGTCGATATCGGCGTAGCTCAGCGCCTCCGTCTGACGTGGTAATTGGTCATCGACCGTCTCGATGACGACTCCCTCATCCCACTTTAGCGCCTCGTCCGGATCCCATTCCGAGTTGTTCTTCTTTAAGCACCATTGGCGACCCAGAAATCTGATGCGGTCGTCCTTTGTAATGGTGTATCGCGTGTAGTCTCGAGTGGATGCGTTCGTCTGCATCGTCTTATTCCTTCGTCACGGCACGGATCCACGATCCCTTGGAGCGGAGAAAGCGCTCGGGAGCAGGATGGTCATGAATGGCAATGCCCTTAGCAATCATGTCCCAGGTTGCAGTGACAACCTGCGCACAGGTGAGATCGGTAAGGCGTTCGGAGATTTCCCAGACTCGGGCGCGTCCACCCATTTCCAGCAGTGCCTCATGCACTCGCGCGGTACGGACGTCGGTCGCCAGTTCGCGCGATCGGAGAATGTGTCGCGACGCGTTAACACGAGCTTTCCGAATTTGCTCGTCCGTCATCACCAAGAAGCGATCGCGGCTATCTTTGGGAAGTTGGTTATTGAGAAGTTTCATCTTCGCCTCCTCTTCCCGAGCAGCTTCCCCCTCGGCTTTGATGGAGACGAATTCCCGCGAGCCATCCAGCAGATAGCGAACGAGGTCGATGATCGTCTTATGAAGGATACCCTCGACGACGAAGTAGTGCGGCCCATCCTGTGCCTTGACCCAGTCGGTGTCGGGCATCGCCAGAAAGATCTCCATCGCCTTCGACTCGAGGTCGCTCTCAAGGCGATGGTAGGTGTTGTTCTTCTTGTCGACGATCATGACGCGGCAAGACGCCGGCGTTCTATTGATCTTGTATTCGTCGTCTTCTTCTCGTTCCGCGCCGGGCTTGGATTTGAGGCCGACGTCGCGATCGGTCTTGCCACGGGTAGGAGGGCCGCGACGACGATCAGGCTCGTGGTATTTCGAAGCCTCCTACCTTTTCGGCTGCACCCGAGCTCCGGGTAAAGGCTTCATCGAGATTGACGCGTTTGAAGGGATTGTACCCCTGTTCGCGCAAGCGCAAGGTTTCGATCTGGAGGTAGAGCATCGTGACGTCCTTCTATTGAATTTGAAAGGCGCAACGGAGATCGCCTCCGGCACGCCGTCGTGACCGCCGCCTTATGCGGCTGCGGCGAGGAGGAGTTCGAAGCCTGCAGCATCGTCCACGTGATCCTGGAGCGCGGCGATGCGATTGCAGAACGTGCGAAGGGAGCAGGGACGCAGCTCGTGTCCGGCCGGTCGCCAGTCGTTGAGATCCTCGATCTCGGAGTGCATGGCGGAATAGGCGGCAAAGATGCCGAGCGCGCCTTCGACGTGCATCATCGCGTGCTTCTTCTGAAGCGCGACGTTGGTCGCGGAGAAGCAATGCTTATCGGCCTCGAGGTCGAGGGCTTCGACGATCTCCTCGACGTCGACGATGCCGTATTCCTCGTCGAGTTCGGAAAGATAGGTGCGGGGCAGGATGGATTCGATCAGGTCGCGCATGACTCACTCCTTGTGCTGCGACGAAACTTTCGGGTTTGGCAGGACGACGGCGCGGCGGATCGGCGCCGCGAAGAGCGCACGAATCCTCGGCCTGCGATGCAGTCCTGGTAGGCATGCTAGGGGGATCGGCCGCGCTACGGCCGCACGGACGTCAGCCTGTCGGCTTAAAGACGGATCCGAGCGAAGCGGTGGCGGCAAGGGCGGTCTTCGGACCGCAGGGGAGCAGCATAATCACAGGCACCTCCGGAAGGAGCCGCCGGGCCTCGTGGCACGCGACGACAGGATGAACGAGACGACGACGAATGTCGCGTCAGGCTATCTGCGGAAATTCCGCGTTGATCCGGGAAACGTTGCGAGCGAATGCCGAGAAGGCTGTATTCTCGTAACCAGACATTTCGAACCCTCATTCCAAAATCGGTGGGAAGAACTTCGGGACGGCCGAACCCTCATCGCGGGCACGGCGCAGCTCTGTCGACGCCTACGGGGCCAAGCGGGCAAGAGGCCCGGTTATTATCGACATGACTGCAGTCATGGCATGCTCCTCATGGCCGATCCGCCGACATGACGGACCTTAAGGCCGGCCCGCACCATAATGCGACGATACACGCAATGCAAGAGTATTTTCCGATGGCATGCGGGCGTGCGTCTTTTGATCAATTTTCAATCGCGACGCCCTTTCAGTAGGTTACGCCGCCACATGCTTAAGAAACTGTCAACTCCTCTCGAATCCTGTGCCGCTCTGGGACTAGAGACGAGCGCACAAGGATTCAACTAAAGAGCGCAAGGATTCGCATTTATAGGGACAAGCCAGAGACCTCCTGGGAATCGGTGTCCGCCGCTTCGCCGCAGGGCGGTTCCCCGGCTTCGACATGCCATGGCGACTTGGCGATCGTCTTCCAGATCGCGTTCTCGGTGAGCAGCTTGATGGCCGCTATCCCTTCCGCTGCCGGAAGCTGCATCAGGCCGAGCTGGTCGAGCGATTTTCCGAACGTTCGTACGATTTGCGACGCAGCCCAGTCCGGATCTTCGACGTGCCACGCGGCCAGGACGCCGTGGCGCACTCCCGGAGACCGGTGGTCAAGCACGGACACGACTTCGACGGGCGTACCGTGCACGGCGCCGACGAGCAGCCGGTCCGGCGTCTCGTGCGTCCACAGGACGTGGCACCAGCCCTCGCGGATGTCGACCGGCCGCGGGTCCTCGGCGGAAGTCGTTTCGCGGAAGTACTGCAGCATGTCGGGCAGGGCGAGATCTTCCAGCAGGTCAAAAGTCCGCCCGGCCTCGCTCGACCGTGGATCGAGCTCCTTCAAGGTCCGAAGATGTTCGAAGATTTCGTGCGCGAGCGCGCGCGAAGGCTGACCGAGATGGTTCGTCAGGGTAAACCAGTCACGCGAACTCTCCCCGGCGACGGATCTGAAAGCGTCTTCGAGAATAAGGGCGGAATACCGCCAGTCGCCGGGCTTGACGCCGGGCGTCCCGTCGATGAATCCAAGCATGTTCTTCGCGCTACGACGGCGTTTCCCAAGTTCTGTCGCGAGCTGGGGATAGACTCCCCACCCGTGTGTGTAGGGATAGTTGTTAGGCGCGTTCATGAGCCTGATCGACATGAGAACCTCCGGAAGAGCGTATCCCCAACCATGTCTTCGCATGCCGCAAGGCACAACGCACGTGCGTCCCGACCCCTCGCAGGACTAGGGCCGCCTACCGGGAACCGGCCATTTCGACTGGATCACGTCGTCGTTCGCAGGTTCGCCGACGTTCCAACCGACCGGAGGCTCGACGTGCCAGACGTCCGCCCTCGGATCGTAGACGCCAGGCAGCGGAAAGTGCTGGTGAATCAAGCAGAAATCGGCGGGGTTCAACGTGGCGATCGGAAGCTGATGGGCGATGGAAAGCGCGGCCAGCATGGGATCGCACCCCAGATTGACCCGGTCCTGCTTGATCGTCCTTCCATATCTATCCTTCTTATCGGGAGTGAAGAAGAAATGTTTGAGAGGAGGATGGGCGGCCATGGTTCCCAGAACGCGGGCTGCGGTGACGTCCATTTCAGGATAAACCATCCGACTGGCGAGGAACTCTTGGAACCAGGCGAGCAGTTCGATCGCCTTGCGCGGATTATGCCGCTGCACGTTCCGTATTCCGTATTCCGTTTCGTAAATCGCGATCCATGAAACGGCGAGCGATCCACGCGGCAGCTCGGCGAGCCACTCCCATATCCATTCAGGGGGATCGGGAAGGTAAGCCACGCTGATTATGTTGGTATCAACGAGGATCTGCCCCACCAGCCCGCCGCTTTCAGTTGTTGGTCCCTTCAAACGAAATGTATGCTAACCGTCCGACGCCTGTTAAAATGTTACCATTCGAATCTTTATGCGGTGGAATGGGAATGAGCCGGGTCTGGACGAGCAAGGAAGCCGAGGGGAATCTCGCACGGCTGCTGGAGCAGGCCAAAACCATTGGCCCGCAGCGCATTCGCGACGAGACAGGTATTTATGTGCTCAAGCTCGAAGACGATTTAAGCAAGACAGACGCCGCCGAGTCTCTGCTGAAACTGCGCCCAAAGGGCTAGATTTCGGCGCCTCCGCGGTAAGGATTCGTTCACCATCCTGGAAGCTTTTCGGCCTGTCGTTCTCTCACGTTGGGCCAATGAATATTGCGATAACAAGTGCGGCCGGTTCTTTCGGGATTCGGCGGCGGCCGTCTCCTTTGCCGTTTCTGCGCCTTAGCATCCCGAGCGCCAGGGGTACAAGACCGAACACCGCGAACCATAGGAGATCCCAGAACACTTGGTTTTCGACGTCCATCCGGATTCAATGGATTCCGAGTATGGAGTGGGAGGGGCGCTGTCGAGGACGTGTCGGCCACCGAAGCCAATCAGTGCGTTCGCGAACAGAAGCCTGTCTGCTCCGCCGACAGCGAAGGCGTCGAGCGCGCAACAGCAGCCACGGCGCCGCCGCAGCGATTTAGGCGAGCCTCTCCCTCCATCTGACAGCGCAGGCGTCGGTTGATCTCGTTTGATGTCTGGGCGCTGACTTGGTTTGCTGTCGTGGCCATGGTGCGTCCTCCTCTTCGCCGCAACCACAGGGCAAGCACAAAGTTCCGCGCCTGGCCTTGATGAGACGTCGATATATATTATATTAGATTATATATTGAAATTTCACCCGGAGCCAGTCATGCCCATTACAACGATATCCGAGAAGCTTTCCGTCTCGCCGCAGCCGAGCATCGAGGACATCCAGTCGCTCCGCGACAAAGGGTTCAAGGCACTCATCAACAACCGACCGGACGACGAGGATCCCTCACAGCCGGGCACGCAAGCGGAAAGCCAGGAAGCGAAGCACTGCGGCCTGTCCTATGCGTTCGTCCCGGTCACGGCCGGCACGATCACCGAGGCGGACATACGTGCGTTCCAGCGCGCCGTCGACAAATCCGACGGACCCGTGTTCGCCCACTGCAAGACCGGCACTCGGTCGCTAAGCCTCTACTTGATCGGCGAGGTCCTTGACGGCCGCATGCCTGCCGACGAGGTCGTCGAATTCGGACGCAGCCGCGGCTTCGACACCAGCGCCGCCGCAGCCTGGCTCAAGCAACATGCTGCCCGCAGGCCGCAGGTGAAGGGCTTCTTCGACAAGCGCACCTGGAGCGTCCAGTATGTGATTTCCGATCCGCTGACCCRCAAGTGCGCTATCGTCGATCCAGTACTCGACTTCGATGAGAAGTCTGGAGCTACGGCGACCATCAACGCGGACGCGATCCTCGACTACATCCGCGACAATGGGCTGACGGTCGAGTGGATCCTCGACACCCACCCCCATGCCGACCACTTCTCCGCCGCCCATTATCTGCAAGAGAAGACCGGTGCCCGCACGGCGATCGGCGAGCGCGTCGTGGACGTCCAGAAGCTGTGGAAGGGCATCTACAACTGGCCTGAGCTTGCCACCGACGGCTCGCAATGGGACCGGCTGTTTGCCCATGGCGAGACCTTCGAGGTCGGCTCGATCGATGCCAAAGTGCTTTTCTCTCCGGGACATACGCTCGCCTCCATCACCTTTTTGATCGGCGACGCTGCCTTCGTGCACGACACGCTCTTCATGCCCGACAGCGGTACGGCACGTGCCGACTTCCCCGGCGGTGACGCCCGCGTCCTGTGGAAGTCGATCCAGGACATCCTCGCGCTCCCGGATGAGACGCGGATCTTTACCGGCCACGACTACCAGCCGGACGGTCGGGCACCTCGCTGGGAAAGCACGGTGGCCGATCAGAAGAAGTTCAACCGCCATCTTGCTGGCGTGACGGAAGAAGAATTCGTGGCGCTCAGGACGAAGCGCGACAAGACGCTGCCGATGCCGAAGCTCATCCTGCATGCCCTGCAGGTGAACATCCGCGGCGGGCGCCTGCCGGAGCCGGAAGCCAACGGCCAGCGCTACCTCAAATTTCCGCTCGATGCATTACAGGGAGCAGCATGGGAATGACCACCGATCTAAAGGCGATGAGGAGGGTGGGGCTTTCCCCCGCCGAGATGGCCAGCCGGGCCGGAGAGGTAGCGAACCTCCTGAAGACGCTGTCCCATCCGGCGCGCCTGATGATCGTCTGTACCCTGGTGGAAGGCGAGTATTCGGTCGGCGAACTTGAAGAGAAGCTCGACCTCCACCAGCCGCATCTGTCGCAGCACCTGACCGTGCTGCGTGGCTCCGGGATTGTTGAAACCCGGCGGGAGGGGAAACAGATCTTCTACCGCCTGACGGAAGAGAAGGCCGCGCAACTGGTCGCCGCCCTCTATGACATTTTCTGCGTAAAGGATGACAAGTGAACGCGTATCTCCCCTCATTGGTCGGGGGCATGCTGATCGGCGTGTCGGCCGTCATGCTTCTGCTCCTCAACGGCCGGATTGCCGGGATCAGCGGGATCGTCGGGCGTCTTGTTCAAGGGGTCGGTTTGACGACCAATCTCGCCTTTGCGCTCGGGCTGTTGCTCGGGCCGCTCGCCTATCTGCTCATGTTCGGCGGCTGGCCGGTCGTGCAGATCACCACCGGCTGGCCGCTGCTCATCGTCGCGGGGCTGCTCGTCGGCTTCGGCTCGCGCATGGGATCGGGCTGCACCAGCGGCCACGGCGTGCTTGGGCTTGCCCGCCTGTCGCCGCGGTCGATGGTGGCGGTCGCCACGTTCCTGACGGCTGGCGCGGTCGCCGTCGCATTTCTGCGAGGTGTGGGGTCATGAACCGGAACATCTACCAATTCGTGGCGGCGCTCGCTTCGGGCGTTGTCTTCGGCTTAGGACTGTCCTTGTCCGGCATGCTGAACCCTGTCCGCGTCCAAGGCTTCCTCGACGTCTTCGGCGCCTGGGATCCGAGCCTTGCCTTCGTTCTCGGCGGCGCCGTCGTCGTCGCCTTTTTCGGCGTGCAGGTGATGAAGCGGATGCGGCATCCAGCCTTTGACGACAGCTTCCACGTGCCGACGAGCCACCGGATCGATGCTCCGCTGGTCGTTGGTTCGGCCTTGTTCGGCCTGGGCTGGGGGATCGGCGGCTTCTGTCCCGGTCCGGCCGTCGCATCCCTATCGGTCGGCCTCCCCCAGACGTTCCTGTTCGTCATCGCCATGCTGGTCGGGATGACCTTGTTTGACAGAGTATGGAGCAGGCGGACGTGAACACCTCCATTTTGGCGGCCGTTGGCTCCGGCGGGATCGTTGGCTTCATGCTCGGCCTGCTCGGCGGCGGCGGGTCCATCCTGGCGACGCCGCTACTCCTCTACGTGGTCGGCGTGACCCAGCCGCATATCGCGATCGGAACGGGTGCGCTTGCGGTCTCGGTGAATGCCTTCGCGAACTTCGCAAGCCACGCGATCAAGGGGCACGTCTGGTGGCGCTGCGCGGCCGTCTTCTCCGCGCTCGGCGTCGTCGGCGCCCTCGGCGGCTCCAGTCTCGGCAAGGCGATGGACGGAGATCGCCTGATTTTCCTGTTCGGCATTCTCATGCTCGTCGTCGGCGTCCTGATGTTGAAGCCCAGGAAGCCAGTATCGGCAGAATGTCGGCCCATCGATCTTAAGATGTGCCTTGCCACCGCCGCCGTGGCACTCGCCGCCGGCGCTACATCGGGTTTCTTCGGGATCGGCGGGGGCTTCCTGATCGTTCCCGGCCTCATGCTGGCGACGGGCATGCCGATGATCAACGCGATCGGGACATCTCTCCTCTCCGTCGCTGCGTTCGGACTGGCGACGGCCCTGAGCTATGCCAGTTCAGGCTTGGTGGATTGGTGGCTTGCCTCCGAGTTTATTGGCGGTGGCATTGTTGGCGGCGTACTCGGCATGCTGCTCGCCACCCGGCTCAGCGCCTACAAGAACATTCTCAACCGCCTGTTCGCAGCGCTCATCTTCGTGGTTGCTGCATACATTTTGTATCGGAACTGGGGGACGGTGGTGCCGGGCTAAGGCGCCAAGCGAAGGGCTCGACAGCCGGCGAGCCGCGACTTCCGGCCAGAAGTGACCCTTGCGTATGAAGAGCGAGCGACCCTTGCAACACCAACACGTTGACCATCTGGTAGAGACCAGCGGCGGCGTCGCTGATGGAGATGGTCGTACCCATCGTGTCTGAAAGCGACATGCCGCCACTCCGACACGGCAGCGCATGAGCGCGGCCGTGTCCTTCCCCCTCAATGCGCCATGAATATTGGCATGCTGCTTTGCTCGATCATGTTGCGCGTCACGCCTCCGAAGAGCGTCTGCTGCCACCGAGGGTGGTTGTATGCTCCCATGACGATCAGATCGGCGTTCACGTCCATCGCATGCTGCCTCAGGACCTCGTCGGCCGTGTTTCCGCCGCTGGCCACGCGATCCACCTGAACCTTGACTCCGTGACGGGACAGAAAGCTCGCGATGTCGGCGCCTGGTTCTTCTCCATTCACCCGCTCTCGCGAGACTGGATCGACCATCGTCACGTAGACGCAGTCCGCCGTCTTCAACAGGTCGAGGGCCTGCCTTGCGGCACGCGACGCCTCGTCGCTCGAATCCCATGCCAGTACGATCGATTTGGAAGTGGAAGAGAGCGGCCGCCGTCCGCGGTTGATGATGACCGGCGTCGGCGTATGGAACAGAGCGCCATCCATGACCCGCTTCTGGAGTTCCTCGTCCTTGCACGCTTGGCGGCCGACGAGAACGACGTCGGCATAGAGCGCCCGTTCTGCAATGTCCTCCCGCGCAAAAGCATATTCCGTATAGACGTCCTGCACATCGTAGGACAGTTCGGTGCGCGAGAGATACGCCTTGATCTCTTCGGCTTTCTTGACGAGTTCCTCGATTTCGCGCTGGCGTTCTTCCAGCCAGACGGTCGACAGGGAGTTGTATTCTCCCATCATCGGCGACGCGCCCATGCAGATCACGACCGCGCTGAGATGCGCTCCGGAGGCTCCGCAAAACTCCACTGCGGCCTTCAGGTCTTCGTCGAAATATTTAGAAGTCAGGATGCTCATTACCGTGCGAATGGACATTTCGATCACCTCTCTTGTTGAATATCGAAAGGATAACGGCACTTGCGCTGACGTCGTTGATCTTCGTCAAGCAACACGGGATGAACGATCGCGGCGTCTCCGGGAGAAGAACTTGTCGACCTCGGTCACGAGAACGAGGGAGCTCGCCATCAGCAGGCTGAGACCCCATTCAAGAGGCGTGATCGGCGAAAGGCCAAGAGTTCTGCTGAGCCAGGGTATGTACATCGCCGAGATGTGGATCGTCTGTGCCGCGAGCACGCTGAGGAGCAGGAACCGGTTCCGAAGGATATCGACGGAGAATATCGATCGTCTTTCGGAGGAGCATGCCAGGGTCTGGACGTTCTCGAACATGACGAAGATCAGAAGCGTTATGTTGCGTGCTTCGGGAACGCCATATCCATGCGCAATCATCCACTGGAAGGCCAGGAACGCCGATCCGCCGATCACGACCGTCGATTGGACGACGCGCCGGATCATCGTCCGGTCGAGGACGGGCTCGAGCGGAGAACGCGGCGGCCCCGCCAGCTCGTCTCCTTCCGGCTTGCCGCCGGCAAGCGCGACGTCCTGGATGCCGTTTGTCACGAGGTTGAGCCATAAGAGCTGAACAGGGAGGAGCGGCATGGGCAGGCCGAACGGCAGCGCGAGCATGAAGAGCAGGACCTCGGCGGCGCCCGTTGCGACCGACATCAGCACCACCTTGCGGATGTTGCGATAGGCCGCCCGGCCTTCTGAGATCCCCGCCACGATGGATGCAAAGTTGTCGTCCGTGACGACGAGATCGGCGCTCTCCTTCGCCACCTCGGTTCCCCTGAGCCCCATTGCGACGCCGACATGCGCCTTCTTCAGCGCCGGACCGTCGTTTACACCGTCTCCGGTGACGGCGACGATGTGGCCATTGCGGATCAGGGATGCGACGATCGCCGATTTCTGCGCTGGCTGCACGCGCGCGTAGATGCGGGCCTCTCTTGTGATCTCGTCCAGCCGTTGGTCCCCCGCTCGAGCGGCTTCATCGATGTTGTGGCCCGAGACCACCTGGCTGACGTGAAAGCTCAGGCCGGCATCTCGGGCGATCGCGGCAGCGGTCCGCGGGTCGTCCCCGGTCACCATGACGACCTCCACGCCCGCCGCGTGGCAGTCTTTCATAGCGTTCGGCACTTCAGGCCGGACCGGATCCTGCAGTCCGGCCAGCCCCAAGAACACCAGATCGACAAGGTGACCGTGTCCGAGGCTTCCGGCGAGGGACGCGCCGATTTCCCCTTCAGCGAACGCGAGCACCCTGAGGCCTCGAGCGGCCATTTCTTCCTTCTGCGCCAAAAGCGACGTACGGTCGATTTCGACTACGTTTCCCGCGGAGTCCATGCGATCAGACATTTCTATGAGCACCTCCGACGCCCCCTTGACGAAGACATGAATCCGATCACTGCCGTGGTGGAAGGATGCAGCGTATTTGTGCTCGGGCTCGTAGGCGATCCTTGCTGCCAGCGGGTATCGGTCGTTCAACTCTTCCTGTCCCAGCCCGGCCTTCCGTCCTGCTGCAAGAAGCGCCACGTCGACCGTGTCTCCGGCGGCGACCCAGAGATCGTCGCGGCGATCCAGGGTTCCTTCGTTTGCAAGAAGTGCAGCGCGTAGCAGCCTGCGCGCCCTCTCGCGGACCAGGTCGCTGTCCAGGCCGATCGCCCTGATCTCGCACTTGTCGAGATCTGCATGGGCGTCCAGGGCGATGTCCGTGCCGTCCGGCAGGCGAATTTCGGTCACCGTCTGCACGTTGCTGGTCAAGGTACCCGTCTTATCCGTGGCGATTATCGTGGTCGAACCGAGGGCCTCAACAGCCGGCATGCTTCGGACGATGACGTTGCGGGCGGCCATCCGCCGCATGCTGACGGCAAGCGCGACAGAGATCGCGATCGGAAGCCCTTCCGGAACAGCGCTCACCGCCAGACCTACGGACATCATGACAAGATCGTGCAGAGGGAGGCCCCGCATCAAGCCCGCGACGACCAGCACCAGTGCTGCCAATCCCACGAAAACCGCGAGGGCGTTCGTGAACTTCGCCAGACGGGCGACGAGCGGGGGCTGCGACGAACCGGCTCTTTCCAACTCGGCGGCGATGCCGCCAAGCATGGTCGCGGTACCTGTAGCGGTCACGACGCCCTTGGCTCGCCCGCGCGTCACCAAGGAACCCGCGAGCAGCATGGAACTGGCGGTTTCATCCGACGATCCTTCGACGGTTCGCCCTTTGGGGACCGGCATCGACTCGCCGGTCAGAAGCGACTCGTCGCATCGGAGATCACTTGCATCGACAAGCATCAGATCGGCAGGGATTCGGTCGCCGGATTCCAGAAGAACGAGATCGCCCACGACCAGCCGCTTGGCCTCGATCCTGCAAGCCACGCCGTCCCGCATGACCCTGGCCGACGGCTGCTCAAGCTTGCGAAGGGCGGCGGCCGCTCGATCCGCAGAATACTCCTGGTAGGTGCCTATGGAGGCATTGATCAGAAGCACGACGAGAATGAACAGGCCGTCTTCGATCCTGCCGGTCGCAAACGAGAGCGCCGATGCCAGCAAGAGGATGTAGATGATCGGATTGCGAAATTGGATGAGAAAGACCCGCAGCGGCGATGGGGGCTCAGGCTCGGGCAGCGTGTTGGGTCCAAGCTCGGCGAGGCGTTCCTCGGCCTCGATGCTTGTCAGTCCGATCACCGCAGGCGTCGTGGGGGCGGGTGTCTGCGCCGTCAGATTCATCATGGGCTCCGGGCTTGTCGCGACGATTTCATTGAAGGCTCCCCCGACAGCCTATGAGCTCCCGCGCACGAGGCATTGACCGGGATCAAGGAGCTTCGATCGAACTGAGATATGCTGGAGCCGATTTATGGACCGCGGCTTTATGCGGCCACGCGCTGCGCTTGGATTGGTTCCCGACGATGCCGCGTGTGGACCCGCATTGATCAGGCAAGATTGGAAGGCACTAAAATGAATAAAAGCTCAGTACAGGCCGTGTTGCAGACGATGAAGGATGACCTTGTCCGTCGTCTCGGAGCGATCGATGCGGACCTCTGCGTCGCGCTCGAGAAGGACAGCGAGGAGCGCGCGACCCAGGTTGAGAACGACGAAGTTCTTCGCGAGATGCAAGCCGAGGGGCGCGACCAGATTGCGGCCATCGACGCGGCGATCGATCGGCTGAACGATGGCACATATGGGCGATGCGTCCAATGCCATCATCCGATCGGCAAGGAGCGGCTAACCGCGGTTCCCTATACGCCGTTCTGCATCGATTGCGCAAAATCGTTCCGCTGACTTCTGGATTGATGGGAGGGTGAAAGGTGGCTACAGCGGCGGCTTGGAGGGCTGGTAGGTGGACGTGGCCTCAGGGCCGGGTGTTGCGACTGAGGGACGGGAGCTCCGGATCGGGCCTTCTGGTGCTGTCGTCGCTTCTTGCACTTGTGATCGCATTTGCCTTCTATCTCGCGGGCAACGGCCTTGGATACAAGGCAATCCTCATCGGCTGCACCAGTCTGATCCTCGCGGCTCTTTGCGTTGAGATCGCCAGGAAGCTGCGGAAAGAGGAATACGGCCTGGACCTGATTGCGGCGCTGGCCATGGGGTCCTCCCTGTGGTTTGGCGAATATCTCGCCGGCGCGATCGTCGGTCTCATGTATTCCGGCGGTCAGTTTCTGGAGGCATACGCACATCGTCGCGCCGACGAGGGCATGTCGGCTTTGCTGGCGCAAGTTCCGCGGACGACCCTGCGGCTTGCCGGAAACGGTTTCGAAGAAATTCCGATCGAGACGGTCGCGGTCGGCGACGTGCTCCTCATACGCAAGGGCGACGTGGTACCGGTCGACGGGGCGCTCGTCGGCGAAGTCGCGACGATCGACCAGGCGGTGCTGACCGGAGAGCCTCTCCCGGTGCGCATCGCCAGGGGTGGCAACATTTCGAGCGGCGCCACGAACGAGGGGGACGCGATCGAAATCCGCGTTTTAAGCCGCGCCGAGGACAGCACCTATGCCGGAATAGTCAGGCTCGTGGAAGCATCGAGGCGCTCCAAGGCAAAGCTGATGCGCCTGGCCGACCGGTTCTCGATCTGGTTCCTGTTCGCCACGGTAGCGATTGCAGGGGTCTCGGCATTGATGTCCGGAGACATGGCAAGGATCGTGGCCGTGCTGGTCGTCGCCACGCCCTGTCCGTTGATCCTGGCGGTACCCGTCGCACTTGCGGCAGGTACTTCAAAAGCCGCCAAGCAGGGCGTTCTGGTGAAGGGTGCGGGACCTCTCGAGGCGCTCGCCCAGGCCACCGTGGCGGTGTTCGACAAGACGGGGACGCTCACTGCGGGACAGCCGGAAGTCGGGCAAATCGAGGGACCGGAGCATCCCGACAGGATCCTGCGGCTCGCCGCCTCGCTGGACCAGGCGTCGGGGCACGTGGTTGGACGCGCGCTGGTGGACGAGGCGCATAGACGTGGGTTGGTACTGAGCCGTCCATCGGAGGTGACCGAGACCGCGGGATCCGGAATTTCCGGAATCGTCGATGGCGTGCGTGTCGGCGTCGGAGGAGACACGTATTTCGGAGAGGCGTCGTCGTCCGGGGCTAACGGGTCACGCAGTGCAATGCGTGTAAAGGTGCTCTTTGACGGCACGCCGGCTGGCACGATCACGCTCGAAGACCGGCTACGCGAAGACGCTGTCCAACTCGTCGCCCAGCTCAGGGCGTCGGGAATCTCTCGAGTGGTCCTGGCTTCTGGTGACGAGTTGGCTGTCGCGGCAGCCATAGCTCGCTCGCTGGGCTTGGACGACGTCGCGGCGAGGCTCGCTCCCGCAGACAAAGTCGCAGTCATCGAGAAAGAGCGCGTCCACGGGAAAGTGCTGATGGTCGGCGACGGCGTGAACGACGCGCCAGCGCTGGCCGCAGCCGATGTCGGAATCGCGGTCGGCGTCGAGAACCTTGCGGCGGCCGCGGAGGCTGCGGATATCGTGCTCGTCCGGGACGACCTCACCAAGATAGCGACGGCGATCGGCATCGCGCGTCGTTCCCGCAAGATCGCGCTTCAAAGCATCTATGCCGGCACAGGTCTCTCGCTCCTCGCGATGGGGTTCGCGGGAGCGGGATACCTTCCGCCAGTCGGCGGCGCATTGCTTCAGGAGGCCATCGACGTGGCGGTCATTCTCAACGCCCTTCGCGCCCTCTAATGGGCGAGAAGCACCGGCAGCTCTGCCTTGACGAGCAGTTCCCGAGTGACGCCGCCGAGGATGAACTCACGAAGCCGCGAATGGCCGAACCCGCCCGCGACGAGGAGGTCCGCCTTTCGTTCCAGCGCGGCCGATTGAATGGCGGCCGTCGCGGTCTCGCCGCCTGCCTGGATAGCAACGTCTTCCACGTCCAATCCTGCGTGCTTCAAAGAGGAGATCAGGAGGGCGCGGTTCGCCTCGTCGATCTCCTTGTCGTCGGTGATCGAGATGACCTGCACCTTGATCGCGCGTTCGATGAAGACCCGTGCGCAGGAAAGGGCGCGCGCTGCAGTGGCGCTGCCGTCCCAGGCGACGGCGATCGTGTCCACACGAGAGTAGACGCTGGTGGCTGGAAATAGCACGAGCGGACGGCCGCTTCCGAATAGCAGCGTTTCGGAGAGTTGTCGGGAGAGCTCCGAGGCTTCGACGATGGAAAGGTCGTAGCACTTGGCAATTTCAGAAAAGCGTTCATAGACGAACGGTTCCCTGACCTCGAATCCGTGGATTCGCACCTCGAAGCCAGTTTCCGAAATAGCGTCGGCGACGTGTTCCCGCAGCGAAGTCCCGCTGTCCCGGCTATACCGCTCTGCTTGTTCCCGCCATGTGTCGACATCGATAAAAGTGGGAAAGGGCTGATGGACCTGGGGGATCCGGATTTGCGGGATGCTTGCGACGAGATCGGCATTGTTCTGCCGAGCCAGGTCGATCGCGTTGTCGATGACGGTGAAGGAACTGGGGTCCGGATAGGTCGACAACGGTAGATGGAACTGCGGCTTCATGCTGGCCTCCTGAGGTTAAACTGCCGTCATGATGAATGCAGCCGAGAGAGTTCGCATTGCGCTTTGTCAAGGCCGCGGCGCAACGAAGCCCCTATGATCGTGCCTTCATTAAAGCTGGAGGACACGGCCATGACGATCAAGCTGACGGAGATCAACCCCGGTGAGTGCTACCGAATCCTTGAGAACGAGCGCTTCGGTCATCTCGCCTGCTGCAAGGATGGGCAGCCTTACGTGGCGGCGATCTATTTCGCCTTTTCCCGCGGCGTCGCCTATAGCTTCACCATGCCCGGCAAGAAGCTCGACTGGATGCGGACGAACGACAGGGTCTGTCTTCACGTCGAGCAGCGTTCGAGCAGTGGCGGGTGGACGAGCGTCGTCGTCGAAGGCAGGTTCGAGGAGTTTCCTGACAGCGACGCGCGACGAAGCGAAAGGCTCCATGCGTGGTCGCTTCTCCAAAAGTATTCGGACTGGTGGGAGATCGGCTCTATGAAGCCCCACGAGCTCCCCATGCTCGATGGTCCTCCTCACGTCTTCTACGGCATTTCCGTCACGGCCGTGTCGGGACGCAGCGCGGTCAGAACGGAATGACCGTCGATGCTCGAGGCGAACCCACATCTCACAAGCGGAGCACCACATGACATACCTCCCCAGTCCAAGCGCCACATTCGACTTCGACCTCGCACCGTCTTTCGCGCGGGGGCTCTGATTCAAGACGAGACCTTCGCCGCGTCGGCCACGATCACCACGGTTTTGACGGCGTCCGCCGCCCGGCGAGCTTCGATGCTTTGAATTTCTGACTCGACTTGCCTGCAGTATCGACCACGGCGATGCGGTCGAGGTTCTTTCGGACTATGTCGAGAGCGAGCTGGAAGAGTATCCCAGAGAGGTGGCGCGGCTTTGCGTGGCCGGGTCGCGAACGTTGGTGCACGCCGCCGAACTGTCGACGTTTCCGCCCGTCAGGCCTGCGAGACTGAAGCGAAGAGGGTCGTGTAAAGCGCGCGGCGTCACCGGGTCGTTCGCAAGACCAGCACGGAGCATGGTGCGCGCTGCACGACGTGGTCTACGACCGAGCCGAAGACGCGGTCGAGCACGTCGTCCCGGTGAGAGGCGATCACGACGAGATCGGCGGAGATCTCCTTTGCGATGGCGACGATGAGCTGCGACGGGTTGCCCGCCCGGACGTGTATAGAAGCAGGAGTGTCGGTCGACCGCATGGCTTCCGAAAGTCTGGTCTCGGCGGCGGCCATCACCTCGACCGCCCAATCGTCCGGCGAGGCCGACGAGGGCAGGCCCTCCACCGCGTGAACGAGGTGGAGGCTTCCGTTGGGCGCGAGCTGCGCGCGGGCCGTTTCGAGGAGCTGGAGCATGCGTTGCCGGGATCCTCGGCCGATGGCGCAGACGACTGTGGCGAACATGTCAGTATATGTCCTTTCCAGACAGGCTGACGAACTCGGTGGTCAGTCCATCGTCATGCGCTTCCTTGAGAAGCCGATCGGCGCTCATGATGTCGAGACACATGGTGCCAGTGAAGGATTGCCGGAGCGCGCAGCAGAAATGGTCTCTCGCCCACGCCTGGCCCCGCGGCGTGGCCGCCGTCACCTCCCAGCGGTCCTCGTCCCGACGTTCGAGAACAAGGTCTGCGGACGTTCGCTCGACTGGAGGAATGGTCGTGGCTATGTCGGTTGCTGCCTTGCGGGTCTCTTCTTGTTCGCGCATGTCCGTCTCCTTTGGATGAGGTCGTGGCGCTGTGTCCAGAAGGCTATCTTCTCCAAGGCGTTCCGTCTTTGACGAGCATCAATCCGGATGTTGACCGGGATCAAGCCAAGGTCGGGAAGGTGGTGATACGATTAGAGCGTGGCACATGCCGGTGGAGGGAAGCGTGAAGGCGATGGTACTCGAACAGGTGGGGCGGCCGCTCCGTCTCGTGGAGCGGCCGGACCCGCCAGCGTCGCCCGGCCGCGTCGTCATCAAGGTGGAGGCCTGCGGCGTCTGCCGGACGGACCTTCACGTCTGCGACGGAGACCTCTCCCAGCCAAAGCTTCCTCTCGTTCCAGGGCATGAGATTGTGGGAACCGTGATCGAAACGGGCGAGGGCGTTCCTGGTCGCCTTATCGGTCGAAAAGTCGGGGTACCCTGGTTGGGCCACACTTGCGGCCACTGTGCATATTGCCGAGAGAGTCGCGAGAATCTTTGCGACGCCCCCGGCTTCACCGGCTATACGATCGACGGCGGCTTCGCGACGCATGCGGTCGTCGAAGCGGGCTACGCGTTCGAACTGCCTGACGATACGGACCCGGTGGCGACCGCGCCTCTTCTCTGCGCTGGCCTCATCGGGTGGCGATCCTTGAAGATGGCGGGTGAGGGGAGGACGATCGGCATCTACGGGTTCGGCGCGGCCGCCCACATCCTCGTGCAGGTGTGCAAGCATCGGGGCCAGAGCGTCTATGCGTTCGTGCGTCCTGGAGACGAGGCTGGGCAGAAGTTCGCGCTTGATCTTGGCGCCGTCTGGGCCGGGTTCTCCGGTGAGAGGCCGCCGGTGCCGCTCGACGCCGCCATCATCTTCGCGCCGGCCGGCGAGCTCGTGCCGATGGCGCTCGACGTAGTGCGGAAGGGCGGAACCGTGGTCTGCGGCGGCATCCACATGTCAGACATCCCAAGCATGCCCTACCGTCTGCTCTGGGGCGAGCGGCGGGTCGTCTCGGTGGCGAACCTGACGCGGAAAGACGGAGCCGAATTCTTCTCGATCGCGAAGCTGGCCGGCGTCCGATGCGTCACCAGCGTCTACGCTCTTGAGCACGCGAACGATGCCCTCAACGACCTGCGCGCAGGCCGCCTGACCGGCGCAGCCGTCATCGTTCCGTAGCCGAAGAATGTCGATACCTCGACGACGGTGAGGCGACCGTCACTCTGCTTGGTTGGTCTGGCCCAATAGAACGCGTCCGGAACTAAAATTCTGGAAGACGGGCGGGAGAAGCTGGGCTCTCCATAAAAATCGGGAAGATAACCCTTTCCGTGCGCCAAGGGGTTGAACATGCAGTCCGGAACGAATTATATCCCGTCATGATATTGATACGGCCGGTGCTCGACCTT